>NZ_JANKAF010000010.1:0-153568 GCF_024622765.1 Clostridium mucosae
CTAATTGTTGATTAGTATTGTATAAACTGAATAGTTTCATGATTTAAGTTTATGCAAAAAAGGTGGATTCTATTGAATCCACCTTTTCCCATTTATTCGGCTAGTTGCTTTTGCAACAGCCCCTTTTTTACTAGTTTGATAATTTGAAATCTGTATTTGTTAATTTAAATATATCTCTAATTCCATCTGTTATGTAAATTTGATTATCTTTAGTAACAAAAATAGCATCTATACCTTCTTGAGTATTAACAAATTTCATACCTTCTTCAACACCCATAGCAAAAACAGAAGTTGATAAGGCATCTCCATCTGAAGACTTATCACTTATTATTGTTATTCCAACAATTTCATTTTCATAAGGATATCCAGTTTTGGGACTTAATATATGATGATATTTGATTCCATCTTTTTCGATATATCTCTCATATATTCCAGAAGTTACTATTGATTTATTCTTTACAGTGATTGTACCAATTATATCTCCACGATCAGAAAATGGATTTTGTATTCCTATTCTCCAAGTGCTGCCATCAACTTTTGTTCCGTGAGCGAATATATTGCCACCTAAATCTATTATAGCGCTTTTAACGCCTTCTTCAGTAAGCATATCTGAAATAACATCCGCAGTATATCCTTTTGCTACGCCACCAAGGTCTATCATCATTCCGTGTTTTTTTAGAAATACAGTACTTTCTTCTTCATTAAGTTCAACATCGGAATACCCTACCAATGGAATTTTGGAATCTATTTCTTCTTGAGTTGGCACTTTTGCTTCAGGTAGACCAATATTCCAAAGTTTAACTATTGGACCAACTGAAATGTCAAATAGACCATTTGAAAGTTTAGCATATTCTAATCCTTTTTTTATGACTGTATATGTATCATAATCTACTTTTACTGGTTCAATTCCTGCAGATTCATTTATTTTATCAACTAATGTACCATTTTCATTAATACTTAAAGTAGATTCTAGTTCCTTGACTTTTTTAAATACATTATCTAATATGCTTTCATCATTGCTATCGTAAAGGGTTACGCTAACTACTGTTCCCATTAGAAGTTCAGTTCTAGTGAGGGGTTCAGCAACTTTGTTATCTTTTGAACAACCGGATAAAATTGTAAGAGAAAAAATTAACAAGATGGATATGGTGAAATAATTTAAATATTTTTTCTTCATAGATATTCCTCCTAAATAATATGTCATTATCTATTATAATTAAAAATCTCAAAAATAACAAAAGACTTTAGGTAAAAAACCTAAAGTCTAATATTAAAAATATTATTTAGCATCTGATAAAGCTTTTTCTGCTAAAGTTTTGAAAGAATCTGTAGTTTTAGTAGCTCCAGTAACTACATCTATAGAAGCAACATCTTGCTTTTCAACTAAAGCATCTTGTAATTTTGGGAAAGCTTCTTCAGGGTTAGTACCGCTTTTTGCTTTCATGTTTGTGTTGTATTCAGCATCGTCTAACTTACTACCTTTTTCGCCAACTTCATCATATTTAACTGTAGCGATTTTTCCATCTTTAACTTCTATTTCGATAGATGCTTGATATCCTCTTTCATCTTTTTCGCCTTTAGCTGAATAATTTCCGTCTTTTAATCCAGATTCCTTAGCTTCTTCTTTATTTCCGCATCCTACAAATACAGTAGTAGCTAATGCAGCAACTGCTAATAAGCTTATAACTCTTCTTGATTTCATAAAAAAATCCCCCTCAAACTTATTTAATTTTTCCATTGAATCTCTTCAATTACTAGATAATTATACACAAAAATATATTGTTTTGGTATTCGATTTGCTTATGATGTATAAGTATAAGTGATGGTGTTAAAAAAATAACAATTAGGTAAAAGCCTTGTATTTAAAGGGGATATATAAAAAAATACCTAAATTAAGGGTAAAAAAATTGTTAAAAAAACAACAAAAAATAATTATGGATATATGGACATATTATAAAATAGTGTATAGAATTAAATATGCTATTTTATAATTATTTAAATGAAGGGATGGGTGCAACATGTCAAAAAATAAGATACTTGTTCTTGGCGCTGGATATGGTGGTGTACATACTGCTAAGAAGCTAGCGAAGAAATATAAGAAAAACAATGATGTGGAAATTACATTAATAGATAGAAATCCATATCATACTTTAATGACAGAATTACATGAAGTTGCAGGGGGAAGAGTTCACCCTGAATCAGTTCAAGTGGAATTATGCAAGATTTTTGGTAAATCAAAGGTTAATGTAGTTACAGATTTTATAGAAAAAGTTGATACTGATAATAAAGTTGTAAAGACTACATACGGAGAATACTCATATGATTACTTAGTAATCGGTACAGGTAGTGAACCTGCATTCTTTGGAGTTCCAGGAGTAAAAGAAAATGGATTTACTTTATGGTCATTTGAAGATGCGTTAAAGATAAGAAAGCATATACAAGACATGTTTGCTAAAGCAAGTCTAGAAAGAAATGCTGCTAAGAGAAAAGAAATGCTTACATTTATAGTAGCTGGATCTGGATTTACAGGAATAGAAATGGCTGGAGAACTTTTAGAGTGGAAGACTAGATTAGCAAGAGAGTATAATGTTGATGAAAGTGAAGTTACTTTAAAAGTAGTTGAAGCTATGGGAACTATCTTAAATATGTTAGATAGAAAACAAGCTGATAAAGCAGAAAAATACATGGTTAAGCATGGAATGGAAATATTAAAGAATTCGCCAATAGTTGAAGTTACTGAGAATAAGATAGTGCTTAAGAGTGGTGAAGAAATCAATACAAGAACTTTAATATGGACTTGTGGAATACAAGCAAATCAAGATGCTAAAGAATATGGATTAGATACAGCTAGAGCTGGAAGATTACAAACAAATGAATTCATGCAAGCTGTTGGAAAGAAAGACGTATTTGTAGTTGGAGATATGGCTTATTTTGAAGAAGAAGCTGGAAAGGGAACTCCTCAAATAGTTGAAGCTGCAGTTCAAACAGCAGACACAGTTGTTAAAAATATAGTTGCTTCAATTGAAAATAAAGAAATGCAAAAGTTCCAAGGAAAATATCATGGATTTATGGTTTCAATTGGTGGTAGATATTGCGTTGCAAACTTAATGGGACTTAAGTTATCAGGATTCTTTGCTATGATAATGAAACATTTAGTTAATATCCATTATTTATTTGGTGTAAATGATGTCCATGCAATATATAGCTATTTACAACATGAATTCTTTGCTATGGAAGATAGAAGATCAATAATGAGAGGTCATTTATCATCTAAGGCAAATAGATTATGGTTAGTTCCTCTAAGATTATATATAGGATGTTTATGGTTAATTGAAGGATTAAAGAAATTATTAGGTGAAAGCACATGGGAATCTATGTGGAAAGCTGATAGTATAGGTGATTTCTTTAAGAATATAACTATAGGTTCTGATAGTTGGACTAAAGCTGGAAATATTAAAATGCCATTTGAATGGTTACAACAAGCTACTTCAGGTGCATCAGCAAGTACAGAAACAGCAACAGAATTTGCAACACCAATTCTTAAGGAAGTTCCAGGGTGGTACTCAGCAATAATGCAAATAATGATGCCAAACCCAGAAGTTGCTGTATGGTTCCAAAGAATAGTTGTATTAATAGAAATAGGAATGGGATTATGTTTAATAGCAGGATTATTTACATTCATATTTAGTGCAGTTTCAGCAGGTATGGTATTAAACTTTATTTTATGTGCTATGGCTGGTTGGGATATTTTATGGTACTTCTTTGGTTCAATTGCATTAATGGGTGGTGCAGGTAGAACATTTGGCTTAGATTATTATATAATGCCGTGGATTACAAGGCTTGCAGATAATTTCTGGCATGGTAAGAAAAAACCAATGTACAAAAATGTATAGAAATCAATAGAGTAAAGTATTATAATATTTAATAATAATTTTATAAGGTAGAGTTTTTACTCTACCTTATAACATATAGAACTATATTACAAATTCATCCAATTGTATTATAATGGAGATGATCAGGTTATGTTTAAGAAGTTAGATTTTGTTATAATAGCAGTACTAATGTTATTATCCTTTCTTCCAGAAATTATTTTAGGTGCATCGGTAGGTAAGGGTTACAATAATACATATGCAGAAATAACAGTTTCAGGAAGAATATACAAGACAATACCTTTATCTGAACATAAGGGTGAAGAAACAATTGAAGTAAAAACTAAAGATGGGATTAATGTTATAAAGATAAGGGATAATAAAATAGGTATAATTGAGGCAGACTGTCCTGATAAAGTTTGTATGAATCCTGAATATATAGAAAAACCAGGACAAAGTTTAGTATGTCTTCCGCATAAGGTTATGGTAGAAATAAAAGGGAAGATAGATGATGATATTATACTATCACATTAAGGAGGAGCTATGAAAAAAACTAATAGAATTGTATATATAGGATTATTAGTAGCTCAGGCCTTAGTTTTACATATTATTGAGCGAATGATCCCTGTACCTTTTGTAA
Organism: Clostridium mucosae; assembly: GCF_024622765.1. Classification (NCBI taxonomy): domain Bacteria; kingdom Bacillati; phylum Bacillota; class Clostridia; order Eubacteriales; family Clostridiaceae; genus Clostridium; species Clostridium mucosae. Next base: position 4,510 of record NZ_JANKAF010000010.1, read on the forward strand.
CACCAGGTGCTAAATTAGGATTGGCCAACTTAATTACTGTTATTGCTTTATATACCTTAGATAGTAAAAAAGATGCTTTTTTAGTATTATTTTTGAGACTTACCTTAGGAACTATGTTTGGAGGAAACTTATCATCATTTATGTATAGTGCGGCTGGAGGAATCTTAAGCTTTGGTGCAATGAGTATCGTAAAGGACTTATTTAAGGATAAAGTTAGTATTATAGGTGTAAGTTCGTCAGGAGCAATATTTCATAATGTTGGGCAATTAATAATTGCGTCTCTAATAGTTAAAAATATAGGAGTTATGCTATATTTGCCTATATTATCTACTGTGGGTATAGTTACAGGTATTTTTATTGGAATAGCTGCAAATTATATTGTGGCACACTTAAAGAAGTTACCAATGTTTAGATAGTAGTAAATGAAATTATATAAGGTGAATTTAAAAATATATTTTAAATTTAAGTTTAAAAATAAAAAATATAGAAGATATAAATAATATTTTTTATAAAAAAATCTATAGGAAATTGATGATATTTAAGTAAGACTAGAATTTAGAAATTTATATAAGAAATTAAGCACTATAGAACTTAGATTTGATGTTTTGTTTAAATAGGTTAATTAGTTAGTAATAATATTATTAGCTATATAGATTATATGTAAAACTATATTGACAAGGTGAAAATACTAAGTCTATGATTTAGACTATCACTAAGAAGGTGGATTTTAATGGACAATATTTGGAATAATTATCCTCAAATAAAACAAGAGCTTGTTGGTGTATTAGACTTAATGAAAAAGAATGTTAGATGCAAGGACAAGAGAATTGAAAACTCTATAATAGAATTGATAGAATCAGGTGGTAAGTTATTAAGGCCTGCTTTTGTTTTAATAGGATCAAAATTTGGTGACAATGATATAGAGAAATCTATTCCAACTGCAGCGGTGATTGAAATGTTACATATGGCGACATTGGTACATGATGATGTAATAGATGATTCAAAACTTAGAAGAGGGCAAGAAACTATCCAATCTAAATATGGAAAGGATTATGCTGTATATATAGGTGATTATCTTTTCTGCGTATGCTTTAAAATTTTAGCTACCAATAATTCGCTACAAGCTATAAAAGTAGATTCAAGAGCAATGTCAAAAATTTGTATGGGGGAAGTAAATCAACTGAATTCTAGATTTTCTATGAATTTATCTGTAAAAGATTATTTAAGTAGAATTTCAGGAAAAACTGCAGAATTATTTTCTATTTCATTATATTTAGGAGCAGCAGAATGTAATGCTGATGATAAGATTAGTAAGGAACTTGGAAAAATAGGACATAATTTAGGTATGGCTTTTCAGATAATAGATGATATCTTAGATTATGAAGGAAATGATAAGAGTATTAAAAAGTCTGCAGCAAATGATTTAAAGCAAGGAATATATACTATTCCGTTAATTTATGCATATAAAAATAATAAAGCAGTATTTAATGATATTTTAGGAAAAGACTTTTATACTGAAGATGAAATAAGTAATATAGTGAACTTAGTAAAGGAAAACGATGGAATAAAAATGGCTAAAGAGTTGGCTGAAAAATACATGAAAAAATGTTTTAAAGGAATTGATAAGCTTCCTAATAATGAATATAAAAATATATTGAAGGAAATAGCAGAATGGCTATTACTTAGAACATATTAAAGGGTTACTAAATTAAGTAGCCCTTTAACATATTTTTTAGTGATTTTATAAATTCAGAATTTATTTTATAAAATGAATTTAAATAATTTATGTATAAAGGAAGTGAAATAGAAAAATTCTCAATTTGTATTCTTTTTATGTTAGTTGTTGAGCAGTAATTATTATATATGCTCATTGGAACAAAAGTAACGGCTTTACTAGATAAGACTCCGTTTAATGCTGAAAAATATGAATTAGTACTATATAGTATATTTAAATTATCTAGATTTTTTTCAGTGCAATTTAAAGCTGAAGATAATGATTGTTTTAAGCAAGTTTCATCTGAAGTAAATATTATAGGCAAATCAAATAGCTGATCTTTTGTTATAGTGTTTATTGGAAAATTAGCGTCAGATATAAAAACGATTTCATCGGATCCTATTTGTTTTGTAACAATTCCTTCATGCTCTTCAGGTTTTTTATAGCATATATAGATATCACATATATTATTTAGTAAGTTCGTATTTGTACAACATTCTATAGTATTAAGATTTATTGTATAGGAACTATATACCTTTTTTAATTTTGATATGATAACAGGTAAAATAGTTAGGCTAATTGATTCTACAGCTTCAATTGATATGTACTTCTTTTTATTGATAGAATTCAATAGTTCCTCTTGCATTTTATTATAAGCACTAAGTATAGATTCACAATACTTGAATAAAATTTCTCCTTCAGGAGTCAGGCTAACACCTTTATTACTTCTATTTAATAATTTTACATTTAGATTGTTTTCTAATTTTAATATTTGTTGGCTTAGTGCAGATTGTGATATATGTGCATTTTTGGCTACAGTAGAAATACTTTTTGAGTTAGCAACTTGAAAAAAATAATTTAAACTATCTATATGCATAACAATCTCCTATCTAATATTTTATATATTTAATTATTATAGTATAATAATTATTAAAAAGCAAAGTTATTTGAGACTATTGAAGCTAGAGTTATGCTGTATTATTAATTATATATTAGGATGTGATTAGGATGAAAATTAAAAGAAGGCTGTTGATATATCTAATAATAATTATATTTACTGTATTGATGGTAAATAAGCTAGTAATTAACACAAATGATCATACAATAAAAGGAAATATAAGCATATGGGTTGAAGATAAATATTATTCATATTTTACTTCTATTGCAAAAGAGTTTGAGGAAAATAATAAAAAGGTTAGCATCAAAATCGTAAGTGTAAAAAAAGAAGATTATCTATATAAAATAATAAATACCTCTCCAAATGAATTACCTAATATAGTTCATTTAGATTTTAATGAGTTAAATATAATAAGAGATAGAATAAATTTCACCAATGAGAATAAAGAAATAATTGATACATATAATAAAAATTTTAATAATACTAGACTAGAAGAAGTAAAAATAAATGATAATTATTATGCAATCCCTTTTACATCTAATCCAATAGCTTTATATCTAAGAAGTGATATTCTAAAAAAGTTTGGATATAAGGTTGAGGACATTAATACCTGGGGAAATTTAATCGATATTGGTAAAGATATTTATACTAAGAGTAATGGAGATATAAATATATTTTCTAGCCAAGATAAAGAAAATATAAGACTTTTGTTATCTGCACAATTGGTTGATTATGAAGAGAAAAACTACGAAAATAATGAGATTAACGATATCATAAATTCAATATATAATGAATCTTTTATAAATGACAATAATTATCTTTGTAGAATTTCATCTATAGATTTTTATTCAGAATTAATTAACCAAGCTATAGATGGAGTTTGGGAGTGTAAAAATCCACCAAGTTTTAATATAGGTGAAAATAAATTTTATGATATAGGTGGTGAAAACTTAGTAGCTTTAAATATTGAAGATAATAAGGAAGTAATAAAGAGTTTCATTTCATATGCGTCAACTAACAAGGAGTTATTATCAAAGGAAATGTTTGAGTGTAACTTTGTACCTAGTTCTTTATACTCTTTAAGAACGAAGTACATAAGTAAAGAATGTGAGAAATTAGAAGGAAGCAGCCCTTTCCTAATATTAAGTAATATAGTTGAAAGGGCTCCAGAAATAAAAAATTATGATAAATTTAATGAAATAATATACAACTTATATAATTAGAGCTTAGCGATTTCCCTATAAGCTTCCAATGTTTTAATAGCAGTTTGTCTCCAAGAAAATTGGAGACTTCTTTTATACCCTTTTTTTGATAATTCCTCTTTTAAATTATTATCATTTAATAAATTTAATAGAGATTCTTCTAGCTCTGTTCTGCTAGAAGGATCTATTAATATACATGAATCACCAGTAACCTCAGGAATTGATGTTATATTAGAGGTTATAACTGGAGTCATACAACTCATTGCTTCTAAAGGAGGAAGACCAAACCCTTCATAGAAAGAAGGGTAAACAAAAGCTTCAGCTCCATTATATAAAGTTGGAAGAAGACAATCGTCAATAAATCCTGTAAATATTATATTTTCATTAGATGGTAGTGAATTTGCAAGTTCAACAAGCTTCTTTCCTTCATCTTTAAGTGAACCAGCTAAAAGTAATATGTGGGGCTCATTCAAATCTTTATATATCTTATCAAAAGCTAAAATAAGTTCTCTAGCATTTTTACGTAAACTGAATCCACCTATGTATAGTATATAGGGCTTGTTGAAGTTAAATTTTTCCTTAATGTAGTTTTTACAATAAGCTTTATCAAGTGGTTTGAAATTTGAATTTGCTGCTAAAGGCGTAACGAATACCTTTTCTTCAGGAATATGATTGAAGAATTTTAAAATATCCTTTTTAGAATATTCAGAGACTGTAAGTATTCCTTTAGAGTTATCAATTATAGAAGGCATATTTTTTAAAAATCTTTCTAAATATCCTCGACCAGTAGTTTCAGGTAAAATATATGGAATTAGGTCATGTATTGTGACTATACAATTATTTTCATAATTTTCGCAAAGACCAATTCCGTTTTGAGGAATATGATGAAGATCTATTTTATTATTTTTAATAAAGTTTGGAAAATAATAATTTTCATAAAATCCACCATGCCTTCTTGATGTGAAGATGATTTGGCTATTTTTTCTTTTATAGCTATCATAATTTTTTCCTGTCCAAAATAATGAATACTCATTTTCTTTATCTATATTAAGCAATTCTCTAACAAGATTTTCAGTATAAGTACCAATACCACTACCATTGTATAAGGTAATTCCTCTAGCATCTATAGATATTTTCATACTAATCCTCCTAAATTATCTTATATATTTATAGATATTATTAATTTTTTTTTATATAACAGAATATTAATAATAATTTAATTATGTGATAGTAAACACAATAAAATATAGACTTTCATATAATGGCATTGAGTAATTATTAAGGAGAATTTTATGGATATTTCATATATAAAAAAAGAAATTGAATCTAATTATCCATTAAAAATAATAAGTATAGAAAAAGTTAAAAATAGCTATAGAATTAAAACAGATGATGAGGAGTATGGTATTAAAGTAATTAAATATCAATTTCCTCATTTTTATTTTATTTTTTCAGCAATAAATCATTTAAAAAAACGTGGATTTAATAATATACCGGAAATAATAAATACCAATGAAAATTTGGGTTATGTAAAGCTTGGAAGTAGTTATGCATATCTAAATAGATGGATCGATTGTAAAAAATGTGATTATAGGAATTCGGAGGAATTGAAGCTAGCAGCACAGAAGCTAGGGGAGCTACATAAATGTAGTGAGGGATTTACAACAAGTAATATTATGAGACCGAGGATAGGTTGGTTTTCTTGGATAAATGTATTTGAAACTAGATGTGATGAAATATTAGATTTTAAGAAAAGAATTTATCAAAAGGCATATAAATCTGAATTTGATGAAGTATATTTAAGAGCTATAGATGAAGAATTAGAAAGAGGTAAGAGAGCTATAGAAGAATTAAAGATGAATAGATATACAGAAATTATGGAAAAAGAGGTATTTAAGCGTGGCTTTTGTCATCATGACTATGCAAATCATAACGTATTAATAGATACGAATGGTGAATTAAATATTATAGACTTTGATTATTGTTTATTAGACACTCATATACATGATTTAGCATCATTGTTAATTAGGTGTATGAAAGATGGTAATTGGAGTAATGATAAAGCTCAGCTTGTATTAAATAGTTATTCAAAAACACACTCTTTATATGAAGAAGAGTTAAAAATTATAAAAGGGTTCATTAGATTTCCACAAGGGTTTTGGCAAATAGGATTACAATATTATTGGGAACAGCAGCCTTGGGGAGAAGAGTTTTTATTAAATAAGATAAATAAATATTTAAAAGATAGAAATGAAAGAGAAAAGTTTGTAGATAACTTTATTTGATAGAGGTGATGAGATGCAAAAGTTAGAGCTAAAATCATATTTAGAAGAAAGAGATATTTATATATTAAATGGAAAGATAAATAGAACAAAAGAACAAAAGATAAAAAATATATTTAATCAAATTGAGAATATAGTTTTATTCCATAATAGAATGGGTGAATATAAGGAAAATTTATTACCTAGGATTGGAGCAGCAATAGGCAGAGAAATTGATAATTATAACTCTCAAATAATTTTAATAGGTAAGTATATAAAATCAATTGAGAATAAAAGTAACTTAAATTCAATTGATTTCTATTTAATAAGAAATGGAGAAATGTTATTGAATAGGGGAAGAAAAGCATTAAGCCATGTATACTCTAACAATTACAGAAAATTAATATATAGGAGTATGAAAAATTATGAAGTTTGCTTAAGTAGGGTTGATGAAAATAATTTAGTTGTAGAAGATAATAATAAAATATTTATAGGGACAATAAAATATTTAACATACAATCTTAAGGAACATGATATATATTCATATATAAAGAAAATTAAAAGGAAGGATATGGAGTTTAGCATAGAGGAAGTGATAGATTATTATATTGAAATTGCTAATTTGGAAAGCGATAGTAAGCAATATTTAAGGGCTTTATGTTCATATCCAAACGAAGAATTTAAAGTGTTAGAGAGGTATATCCTGAAAAAGATAGATACAAATGAAGATGGAATCTTAGAGTTGTTATATAAAGCTAAAAATATGGATAGTAAATGCTTAATAATTTAATGGGGGATTTTCGAGTATGAATAAATTTAGATATGTAGATAGAGATATATTATGCCAATATGATTTGAATGAGGAGTTTTTTGAAAAATTAAATCTAGAAATTGAGGATATAATACCTCTGAGAAAAGTATTTGTTTTATTAACAAATGAAGGCAAGAAGATTTTAAAGCTTACTGACTCAAGCGAAGAAAGAATAAGATTTATCAGTGAAGCTTTAAATTATATATCAAAGGAATATGATAGTGTACTTAGTTATTATGAAAGTAAAGAGGGGGAAATAACTTATAAATTTGCTTCTAATAATTATGTTTTATTAAACATGATAGAAGGAAGAGAAGCAACATTTACTAACCCTGTTGAAGTTGAAATGTGTGCTAAAAGTATAGCTAATATGCATAATGCATCAAAAGGAATATTTAATAAATTAAGTACAGAAATAGTTAAAGGGAATTTAGGAGAATATTTACCGTACCAATTTAGTAAGGCAAAAGAAGATTTAATTAATATTAAGGAGTATGTTTTAAGGTTTAGGTATAAAAATGAATTTGATAAAGTATTCTTAGAACATGTTGATAGTAATATTAATCAAATACAAAAATCTATAGAACTTCTGGCTATGTGTGAATATAATTCAATGCTAGAGGATTTTAATAAAAGGGTTCTATGTCATAATGATTTAGCACACCATAATTTTATTATTGATGGAGATAATGTTAAAATAATAGATTTTGATTACTGTAAGATAGATACTAGAGCAGTAGATATAGCAAATTACTCAATAAAAGTAATAAAAAATAGTTGCTATGATTTAAATAAGTTCAAATTAATTTTAGATTCGTATAATTCCATAGAAAAATTAAGTAAACAAGAAATTAAACTTATATATGCAATTATTAGTTTCCCAAAAGATTTTATAACAATATCAAGAGATTATTACTATAAACAAAAGAAATGGGATTATGAAGTTTTCTTTAATAGATTAAAAGATAAAATTGGTAATGAAAATCATAGACAAGATTTTATTGAAAATTTTATAACTGAAATGAGTGAATATTTTTATTAATAAATAAAAGGACATCATATTTTTGTGGTTTGATGTCCTTTTAATTTGGATATATTAAGAGTTAGTGATTCTTTCATAAGCCTTAAGTGTTGATTTGGCAGTTATATTCCATGAATACTTGGAACTGTTTATTAGTCCTTGATTAATCATCCTTGTCTTAAGATCAGTATCGTATAAAACTTTTTCTATCCCAGATTTTAGAGCATCTATATCGTAAGGATTAATTAGCAAAGCTGAGTCATAACAGATTTCTGGAAGAGAAGTCACGTTAGATGCTATAACTGGGGTGCCACAAGCCATTGCTTCTAATGGAGGTAAACCAAATCCCTCATAGAATGAAGGATAGGCTAATAATTCAGATGCATTATAAAAAATGGGTAATTTTTCAAGAGGGATAAAATCGGTAAAAATAACATCATCTTCTATATTAAGATCTACAGTTCTCTTTTTATATATGTCATATGAAATTCCTTTTTTACCTGTTATAACTAGCTTAAGATTTTTTTTTCTAGTTCTAGAAAGAAGAGAAAATGCTTCTATTAAGCCCACTATATTTTTTCTAGGACTAAAACCACCTACATAAAGAATAAAATCATCTTTTATATCATATTCTTCTTCAATAATTTTTTTGCATTGACACTTATTCAAAGGTCTATATATATCCTCAGCAGCAAGATGTGTAACAAAAATTTTATCCTCAGGAAAATTAAATTCTTTTGATATATCTTGCTTTGAAAATTCAGAAACGGTTAATATACCATCACAATCATTTATGATTTTAGGAAGTTCATTATTAAATATATATAAATAACGATCACTAACTGTTTCTGGCATTCTCAATGGGATTATATCATGCAAAGTAATAGTTTTATGACAATTTATGTTTTGAGAAAGACCAACACCATTTTGAGGGACGTGGTAGATATCTATATTAGTATCATTTAAAATGTTAGGAACTCTAACTTCATCCCAAAAATTAGAATTCGAAGTGGCCTTTACTGATTCAACTTTGAAATTGTCACTTAAATCTAGAGCTGAATTTTCAGGTAGAAAAACTAAGTAGTCATTAAGTTTATCAACCTTATTTATACTATTTATAAGTTGATAAGTATATGTGCCAATTCCAGTCCCTCTATACCATTTTGCAGCTCTGCCATCTATGCCTATCTTCATGATTTAATCCTTTCACATTGTTTTTAATTTATTATATTAAATATAGGAATAAAATGTTAATAAAAGAATACATATAGTCATATAAATATAAAGGGGGTGAGCGTTATGATGAGAGAATTTGAAATAGAAAGACAATTTGACGTGAAAATTGAGGTTTTAAAAGCAAATAAAGGAGTATATTATTTAAAGACTAATAAGGGTGAAAGATGTTTAAAGAAGATTAATTATGGTCCTCAAAAGCTATTATTTGTTTACGGCGCTAAGGAACATTTAATAAATAATGGTTTTAAGGGTGTTGATAGATATTTTTTAAACATAGATGGGGAACCATATGCCCTAGTTAATGAAGATCTTTATACACTATCTGAATGGATAGAGGGTAGAGAATGCGATTTTCATAACATAGACGAGGTGAAATTAGCAGCAAAAACTCTTGCTAGCTTGCATGAGGCATCAAAAGGATATGATCCTCCAGAAAATTCTAAGCTAAAGAGTGACTTGGGTAGATGGACTCACCTTATGAATAAAAGAATAAAGTCCTTTGATAAAATGAGAGATATGGTAAGAAAGAAAAATAATAAAAATAATTTTGATTTACTATATTTAAAATCAATGGAATTCTATAAAGAGATAGGTAAAAAAGCTTTAAAAACATTAGAGGAATCAGAATATATGAATTTATGTGAAATAGCAGAAAATGATAAAAGTTTTTGCCATCATGACTTCACATATCATAATATAATTTTAGATGAAAACAATAATTGTAATGTAATTGATTTTGATTACTGTAAAAGAGAAATAAGGACTTTTGATATTTCTAATTTTATGATAAAAGTTCTAAAAAGAGTTGATTGGGATATAAATTTTGCAAATGCAATTATAGAATCATATAATGAAGTTTCACCACTTTTAGATAGTGAATACAAGGTATTATATGCGTATTTACAATTTCCACAAAGATATTGGAGACTAGCTAATAGATATTATTATAATGAAGTTAACTGGGGGCAAAATACTTTTGGAAACAAAATTGAATCTATAATAAATGAACAAGAAGCTATGCTTAAGTTTTTAGAAGAATTTAAAAAAGAGTACAAGTTAGATTAAAAAAAGTGCCATGTGCACTTTTTTTATGTACAAATAAATAAAATTCGACATAGGATAATATAAAGTAATAAACTAAGAGGGAAAAATGGAGATAGGTGATTTAGTAGTTAGGAAATCATATGATAAGGATATTACATTCAAAATAATAGATATTAAAGAAGATGAAGATGGTAATCCTGTTTATGTATTAAAAGGTATTAGTATAAGAATTATAGCTGATTCCAAAAAAGAAGATTTAGAAGAAGTGGATGGACAATATGTAGGAGCAAAAGAAAAGATATTAAATACCAGGGTAGATGAAGCTATAAAGAAGGCTGTATCAATGAGAGGTGATACAGAAGCTATTAATATGATTAATAACTTAACAAGGGGGAGTAAGTCCTCTAAAGCACAGCAAAATAAAGAGTTGATATTTGGTAGGCCGGGAAAAATACTTCACATAGATGGTGATAGTGAGTATCTTGAAATGTGCCTTAAGGTTTATAAGCAGTTGTCTTTAGAGGCTGTAGGTAGAGCAATTCCTGAAAGGAAACAACCAGAGTTAATTGTTGACTTAGTTAAAGAAATTAAACCAGATATAGTTGTTTTAACTGGACATGATAGTGTTCTAAGAGTAACAGACGATTATTTGAATCTAGATAATTATAGAAATTCAAGATATTATATAGAGGCAGTAAAAGCTTTAAGAAATTATAATTCTAGCTATGATGAATTAGTAATTTTTGCAGGAGCATGTCAAAGCTGTTATGAATGTATGTTAGATGCAGGGGCTAATTTTGCAAGTTCGCCTAATAGGGTATTAATCCATTGCCTAGATCCTGTATTTGTGTGTGAAAAAATAGCATATACAAGAATTGATAAGGTTGTATCGATAACAGATGTTATAGATAATACAATTACAGGAACAAAAGGAATTGGGGGTTTACAAACAAGAGGGAAATATAGAGAAGGATACCCAAGATCGCCATATATATAAATATTTATTTATTAAAAATCTACTGAAAACGCAGTGGGTTTTTATTTTTAGACTAAAATATGACTTATTTATTAATTATACAAATAAAATGTATAAAAAAACAAAAGATAGATATACTAATAAATGTATAAAAGATCACTAAAAAGGTAAAAGTTTACATTGACAACTTGCATCAAAGGTGATAAAATATAAATTTTGCTTGACAAAAAGTGGGTTTGGGTGTATAATATTATTTAGAAAGAAGGTGTTTATGTGGAAAAAGTAAAGACTATCGCCGCTATAAAGAGGGATATAGAAGACCATATAGGAGATAAAGTAACTCTGAAGGCAAACGGTGGGAGAAAAAAAATCCTAGTAAACAACGGAGTAATAGAAAGTGCTCACCCAAGCATTTTTGTAGTAAGACTAGAAAATGATATTCAAAGAACAGTAACATACAGCTATTCAGATGTATTAACTAAGACAGTACAATTATATTTTGCTTTATAGAGAATAGAGCTTCTTTTAATGGAAGCTCTATATTTTTTTATTTTTATAAAAAAAAAGAAAGATGGTGGGTTTCCATCTTTCAACTATGGTATAAAAGGGTATTGAGAATTTATGAGAGGTTATATGGTCAATAAACTCTTTTATAATACGACATATTTTATTATATGTCAACATATTATTTAAAAAAACAGAAAAAAATCTTAGGTAATTATTATAATTCGACATATATTTAGATAAACAATCCTATAATGTAAATAAGAGTAATTAAAATGTTGAAATTTGATTTTTTTATTTTAGCAATATTTTAGTTAAGCATGAATAAATATATATAGTCATAAATATATATAATACTAGGTATTGTATGGGAGGGATTATATGTCACAAATAGATGTAATAAAAGAAGTCGTTCACTATGAACAATTACTTAGAGAAAATTTAACTAATCATGTACTAAAGGGAGAATATCTAATAAGAGATTCACAATATCCTGATATGAAAGAAGTATTGGGAGTAGATGCAAAAGCTACCATAACTAATAAGGAGATTCTTGGAGACAAGATTATGGTAGAAGGGCAATTAAATTATATAGTATTTTATTTACCAAAGGATGAAACTATAACAGATTCACCATCAAATAAAATACATTCAGTTGTTTTTACTGATAAATTTGCCAACTATCTTGATCTTAATAGTGATGAACATAATATATTATGCGACGTTGAGTGCGAGATAGAACATATTGAAGCTGATTGGATGAATGAAAGAAAGGTAGGTATTGATGGTATATTGACCCTAAGATGGGAAGTATATAAAAATGGTGAATTTGAATACGTAAAGGATATTGAAGGTAAAGAAGATATACAAATTAAGAAAAAGGATGAAGTTATTAACGGTGTAAAGGGAGAAAAAGAAGTTGATTTAATAGGTAAATCTATGCTTAAAGTAACTATGGATAAACCTGAAATTGAAGAAGTTTTAAAATGTGCTATGAATGTTCATAAAAAAGAAATTAAGATTGTAGAAGACAAGGTATATGTTGGTTGCTATTGTAGAATTGAGGTATTATATAAAGGTAAAGAAAATAAAGAACTTATAACTTTACAAGATGATGTTTATCTATCAAAAGAAGAAGAAATGCCTGGTATATCAAGTGATATGATTAGTTCATTAAACTTAAATATTAAAGATCAACAATGTGCAATTAATTTAGATGACTTAGGAGAAAATAGAGTAGTAGACATAGAGTTCTTGGTTAAAGGAAGAGTTAAAGTTTATTCAAAAGATAAGATTGAAATGTTAAAGGATGCATACTGTCCAACTATGAATATTGATCTTGAAAAAGATGATAAAGAGTTCGGAGCTATACATTCAATAACAAACACAGAGGCTATGGCTAAAGATAATATAGAGTTAAAAAATGAAGAAGATAGATTAGAACAGATAATATGTGTAACTGGTCATCCTATTGTTACAGACAAAATGGTTGAAGATGACAAAGTTAAAGTTGAAGGGGTAGTTAAAGTATCTGTTATTTATAGACTTGTAGGTGAAGAATTAAATTATGGTATGGTAACAGGAGAAGTTCCATTTATTACTGCTGCAGATATAAAAGGTAGTAAAAAAGGAATGAATGCATTAATAAAGATATCTCTAGAAACTTTGGATGCTAGCATAGAAGGAAACTCGATTTCTATAAGAGCTAATGTTGGACTTACTATAAAGGTTTGTCATAAAGTAAATAAAGAATGTGTAATAGATGTTGTTGAAGGACCAGCTGAAATTAAAGAAAAAAAATCATCAATAACTATATATGTTGTTGGTGAAGGTGATACTTTATGGGACTTAGCAAAGAAATATAATACAACTATGGATGAATTAAATAAATTAAATGAATTAGATGGAAATGAAAACATAAAACAAGGCGATAAATTAATAATACCGGGAAGAGCTATATTTTAATTCTTAATAATTAAAGTATTTAATAATGATTATAGAATAGATTTCTATTTATTCTATAATCATTATTTTTTTAGTGGAATTGGTAATTGCATCTTATAGTGAATAATATTTTGCTAGGGTGGATAAAATAAGGAATGCATAAGATAAGAGGTGAGAAAATGGCAGAAAAAATTAAAGGCGATTTAATAATAATCGGAGGAGCAGAAGATAAAGAAGGCGATAAAGAAATATTAAAAAAAGTATGTAACTCCATAGATAAAGAAAAAGACAATATTTTAATTGCTACAATAGCAACAGAATATCCAACAGAGGCATTGGAAAAATACACAAAAGTATTTAAGCAGTTAGGCGTTATCAACATAAAAGGTTTAAATATAAAAGAGAGAGCCGATTCTTTAAATGAAGAAAATATAAATCTTGTAAAAGAAGCACAACTTATATTCTTTACGGGTGGAGATCAATTACGTATAACAAGTTTAGTAGGGGGAACACCTATTTATGATTCATTAAAAGAGGCAAGTTCCAGAGGTTGTATAATAGTAGGCACATCTGCAGGAGCTTCTGTTATGAGTGATACTATGGTGGTTAAAGGAGATGATGATGAATCTCCAAGAAAATGTACTTTAAAAATGGCTCCTGGGCTTGGGTTCGTAAAGGGAATAATGATAGATCAACATTTTGCGCAAAGAGGTAGAATTGGAAGATTACTAACAGGTATAGCGCAAAATCCAGAGGTTCTAGGGATTGGTATAGATGAGGATACAGCTATAGTAGTGAGAGATAGTGGAATAGCACAAGTTATTGGAACTGGTGCTGTATATTTTTTGGATGCTAGAAATATAACACATAGCAATGTATCCGAACAATTTTATGATGAAGTATTAAGTATGTTTAACGTAAATTTACATGTGTTAAAAGAAGGAGATAGATTTAATCTACTAACGAAGTTACCTTTTGAGGAGGAAAATAATAAAGATGAAGATAATAGAGACTAAGGTCTTTAAGGGAAAAAACATCTATTCCTATAAAAAATGTATGAAAGTAGATGTTGATTTAGAAGGGTATTCTGAAATACCGAGTAAAGACATAGAAGATTTCAATGATAATATTATTAATATGATTCCAGAATTAAATACACATAGATGTGGAATTGATGAAGAAAGAGGATTTGTAAAAAGGTTAATAGAAGGAACATACTTAGCTCATATATGTGAGCATATGGCTATAGCGATACAAAATAAAATAGGAATTGATGTACACTATGGTAAAGCAAGAGAGGTAGAAGGCGATCATTATTATATAATTTGTCAATATATATATGAAGAGGTAGGTATAGAAAGTATAAAGTTAGCAGTTGATATAATAAATGCGTTAATAAATAAAATACCTATAAATTATGATGAAAGAATAGAGCTATTAAAATGTATTTTGAGAGATGAATCAATGGGACCTAGTACAAAATCGATATGTGATTATGCTCAAAAAATAGGATTACCTGTTATCAGTCTTGGGAGCGGAAATTTTCATCAAATAGGATATGGGAAACAAGGAAGAATAATTGAAGCTTCTATAGGAGCTAATACAAATTGTGTATCTGTTGATATTTCTTGTGATAAACTGTTAACAAAAGAATTGTTAAGTAACCAGGGCATTCCTGTTGCAAAAGGTTTAAGAGTTAAAAATATAATAGATTTATTAAGGGCTGCAGAAGAAATAGGATATCCTGTAGTGTTAAAACCTCAATATGGTAATCAGGGAAAGGGTGTAGTTCTTAATATTAAAAATGAAAAAGAATTATTAAATGTATATAAAACACTTAAAGATAAATTTAAAAATTTAATGATAGAAAAATATTATAAAGGAAATGATTTTAGAGTTTGTGTAGTTAATTATAAAGTTGTAGCTGCATCACGCAGAATGCCTCCTTATGTAGAAGGAAATGGAATCAATACGGTAATTGAACTTATAGATAAATTGAATCAAAACCCTGAAAGAGGGGAAGATCATGAAAAGTATTTAACAAAAATAAAGATTGATGAAGAAGTAATTAAATGTATAAATGAACAAGGAAAAGAATTAGATGATATTTTAACTTCTGGAGAAACTATATTTTTAAGGAAAAATGCTAATTTATCAACTGGTGGAGAAGCTATAGATTATACAGATGAAATATGTGAAGAAAATATAAATCTATGTATAAGAACTGCTAAAACTTTAAATTTAGATATATGTGGAATAGATATATGTGCAGAAGATATATCCAAACCTATATATAACAGCGGAATAATAATGGAGGTAAATGCTGCCCCAGGGCTTAGAATGCATTTAAATCCAAGTAAGGGTATTTCGAGAGATATAGGTAAAGAAATAGTTAATATGCTATATAATGATAAGCCACACAATATACCTGTTGTATCAATTACAGGTACCAATGGAAAAACAACAACAACAAGGGTAATAAGCCATACTTTAAGCAAAATGGGGTACTGTGTGGGAATGACAAGTACTAGCGGAATATATATAAATGATGAATGTATTGATAGTGGTGATGATACAGGGTTTGAAAGTGCCAAATCTGTTTTACTAAATCGTGATGTTGATGTAGCTGTTTTAGAAACTGCAAGAGGTGGGATAATTAAAAAAGGCTTAGCTTATGATTTAGCTGATGTAGCAGTAATTACTAATATTAGAGAAGATCACCTAGGCATTGATGGAATAAATAGCATGGAAGAACTATGCTATGTAAAATCATTAGTTGGAGAAGTAGTTAAAGAGGATGGATATGTTGTATTAAATGCAGATGATTATTGGAGTAAATCTATATTAAATAGAATAAAAGCTAATATAATATTCTTTAGTAAGGATTCAAATAATCCACTATTAAAACAAAGCAAAATAAGTAATATATCTGTTTATTTAGAAAATGATGATATTGTAGTTTCTAACAATGGAAAGAAATATGTGATATGTGGCATAAAAGAAGTACCAATAACTTTAGATGGAAAATTATCCTTTAACATTGAAAATACTTTGGCAATATGTGGAGCTTTAGTGGGAATGGGAATAGACTACTGTATGATAAAAAATGGAATTACAACTTACCTATTAAACTCACATAAAAATTCAGGTAGATTTAATTGTTATGATGTAAATGGTATAAATGTCATATTGGACTATGGGCATAATGTGGATGGATATAATTCAGTTCTATCTGCTGTGAAAGAAATCAATAATGGGATGTTGTACGGAGTAATAGGCATTCCAGGAGATAGAAGCAATGAGACAGCTAAAGAAATAGGAAGAATAGCATCTAAATATTTAGATTATAGTATAGTAAAAGAAGATAAAGATTTGAGAGGAAGAAAGCAAGGGGAAATCGCCCAATTAATAGTTGATGGTATGCGAAGCAGTAGTGATAGAAAGAAATATGAGGTTATATTAAGGGAAGAAGATGCATTTGAAAAAGCACTTAATATGGCTAATAGTGGGGATACGGTAATAGTATTTTTTGAAGATATGAAACCATTAGTAAATATTATAAATAAATTTTCTAGTTACAGAGAAGAAAGAAATATATCTAATATCTAAGCTTCAAATTAGAGTTAGAGTTTAAGTATTCCTAGTTTACTATATTACTAAAAAAATATATAATTAAAATAAACTTCAGAGTTATCTCTGAAGTTTATTTTAAAATATTTATATTATAGTTGAAAGGAAACAAAAGTATGAGAATGAAAGCTTATGCTAAGGTAAATATATCTTTAGATATAGTAGGAAAGAGAGAAGATGGGTATCATTTGTTAGAAATGATTATGCAATCTATAGATTTGTATGATGAAATAGTTATAGAAAAGCAAAAAAAAGAAATAACTATAAAATGTAATAAACCATATGTTCCAACAGATGAGAGAAACTTAGCTTATAAGGCTGCACAATTATTTATTGAAAAATATAATATAGATAGTGGAGTAAATATAAATATAAAAAAGAATATACCAGTATGTGCAGGATTGGCAGGTGGAAGTACTGATGCAGCTGCTGTTTTGAAGATAATGAATTTTCTTTTTAACATTAATGTATCTGATGAGGAACTAATGGTTCTTGGATTGAAATTAGGTGCAGACGTTCCTTATTGTATAAAGGGTGGAACTGCTTTGTGTAAAGGAATAGGTGAAGAAGTTACAGAATTAAAGGGGTTTAAAGATAAGATAATAGTCTTAGTCAAGCCGCCTTTTGGGGTATCTACGAATAGTGTATATCAAGAATTTAATATGGAAAAGGCTAGAAACCATCCTAATACAAATTTAATAATAGATGCCATTAATAATGATAATCTGAAAATAGTTTGCGATAATATGAAGAATCTACTTGAAAATGTTACTTTGAGAAAGCATAAAATTCTTATAAGTATTAAAGAGGAGATGAGGCATAATGGGGCTATGGGAACTATGATGAGTGGTAGTGGCCCTACTGTTTTTGCGTTCTTTGATGATATGCTTAAGGCTCAAAGGTGTTTTGAAAAAATGAAGGAAAAGTATTCTGATGTATTTATAACAAGAACAATTTAATTTGTAAGTATAAACCTCCGAAATGTGGCAATAATTTAGCTATAAGGGGGTTTTGAATTATGAAGAAAAGAGTTTTTATTATTTGTTTAATATTTATTATATTTAGTATGACAGGATGTTCTGGTGTTGTAATTGGACAAGGTGTTGAAGAAAATCATGAATTGATTTATGATGATATTGTCAATGAGATAATAAGATTTCATGTTATAGCTAATAGTGATAGTGAAGAGGATCAAAATTTAAAATTAAAAGTAAGAGATAAAGTTATAGAGTATGTTTCAGATAAATTAAAGGATTGTAAAGATCTAAGTGAAGCAAGAGAATTTATAGTTAGTAACAAATCAGAAATAGAATTAATTGCAAAAAATACTGTTATTGAAAATGGATATTCATACGATGTAACAAGTATGCTTTCAAGAGAAAATTTCCCTGATAAGGTTTATGGTGATTTGATTTTCCCTCAAGGAGAATATGAGGCTTATAGAATTTTAATAGGAGAAGCAAAGGGGCAAAATTGGTGGTGTGTAATGTTTCCTCCTTTATGTTTTGTAGATGGAACAAAAGATGCAGTTGACTCTAAAGAAATTGAAGAAAAGCTTTCTGAAGAAAAAGCTAAAGATGAAAATAATATAAGGTCTGAAAATGAAAATAAGAATAAAAAAGCTAATATTAAATTTAAATCTAAAATATTTGAGGTTTTATTTAAAGATAAGGATAAATAATCTATAAAAGTTAAAATATAAATATTGATAATTTATTTTAATAAATCTAAACTATATTTTATAAATAAACTATAGTGCAAAAAAATAAAATAGTAGATGAAATATATTGCTTAATAAAAATATTTTATTAAGTTTGAAATCTTGATATACGTTTTGGACAAGTTGATTTTAGTTTTTATTATAAAAGATAAATAGTTATAAAAGTATTGAAAGTAAATAAAATTAAGTGGAGGGGATTAGATGAAAAAGAAAGCAGTTATATCATTAAGGAGTTTTAATGATTTAGACAAAGAAGATGTTATAGAAGTTGTTACTCCAGGGGAATTTTTTGTAACAGAAGATGGATTTAAAGCTGTATATGAAGAAACAGAAATATCAGGAATGAATGGAACGACAACTACGTTAACTATGCTTAATGATGCATTAGTGCTTGAAAGAGAAGGTAGTACAAGTGCGAAAATGGATTTTAAGAAGGGAGAAACGTCTATATCATTATATAATACTCCATATGGAGTTTTAGATTTACAAATACATACTGAATATTTAGAAGTAGATATAGATGAGAATGGTGGAGACATAGTAGCTAAATATTCAATGGAACTTGCAGGTCAACCTCCGATAACAACTAAATTAGCAGTAAATGTTAAGACAAATTAATATTGTATAATTAATCTTAGTAACTAAGTGTATATTTAAAACTTTTTTACTAAGGTTTTTATTTTTTTTAGATAGAAATGAATATGTAGAGTAAATAATGGAAATAATATAGAGAATAGAGGTGATATTGTGAATTGTGCAAATAACTTAGACAAAACAACTATAGTTATAAATGTTTTATGTGCACACTTAGGAATCGACGCAAGAGAAATCAATAAGAAATTAAAAAAGAAAGAAAATAAATATATATTTCTTTTATTATTAAAAAATTACAAGTGTCTTGATAAAGAAAAAGTAAAAGAAATGCTTGATATTATTAGTGACAAAAGTATTAATTATAACATCAATAAAGCTCAAGAAAAATTATTAATAAATAAAGAGTTCAGAGAAATGTATTTTAAAATTGAAGAGGGATTAAATAAAATAATATAAATAAATAAAAAAGTACTAGAATTTTTTATTCTTCTATGATATCATACTATTTATTGAATTTAGGCATTATAAACCCATCATAAATAGTGAGGTAATTATGATTATATCAAGTAGGGGATTTAGTGTCAAGAAAATAAATTAAAAAATTTTATTTTTTTGGAGGAAAAGTATGAAAACTAAGTACGTGTTTGTAACGGGAGGAGTAGTATCTTCTTTAGGAAAAGGAATAACAGCAGCATCATTAGGGAGATTATTAAAAAATAGAGGGCTTAAAGTTTCTATACAAAAATTCGATCCATATTTGAATGTAGATCCAGGTACAATGAGTCCATATCAGCATGGGGAAGTATTTGTAACTGATGATGGAGCAGAAACAGACCTAGACTTAGGGCATTATGAAAGGTTTATAGATGAAAATTTAAGCCAAAATAATAATGTTACAACAGGTAGAATATATTGGTCTGTAATATCCAAAGAAAGAAGAGGAGAATACTTAGGTGGTACAGTTCAAGTAATACCACATATTACAAATGCTATAAAAGATAGAGTTTATAGAGTAGCTAAAGAAAAAGAAGTAGATGTAGTAATTACAGAAATTGGTGGAACAGTTGGAGATATAGAGTCTCAACCATTTCTTGAGGCGATAAGACAAATTAAATATGAGGTTGGTAGAGAAAATGTATGTTTTATACATGTAACGTTAGTTCCTTACCTAGGAAAAGCTGGAGAATTAAAAACAAAACCAACTCAACATTCAGTTAAGGAGTTAAGGAGTATAGGGATACAGCCAGATATTATTGTTTGCAGATCTCAGAAGGAATTATCAGACGATATAAAAGCTAAGATAGGATTGTTCTGTAATTTAGAAGCTAAATGTGTTATACAAAACTTAGATGCAGAGCACTTATATGAAGTTCCACTTATGTTACATAAAGAAGGTTTAGATAGATTAGTTTGTGAAAAATTAGAATTAGGTTGCAGAGATATAGATAATACTGAATGGATTCAAATGGTTCAAAAGGTAAAGAATCTAAAGGAAAATGTAAAGATAGCTTTAGTGGGGAAATACGTAGAATTACATGATGCATATATTTCAATAGTTGAGGCTTTAAATCATGGTGGTTTAGCTAATGATTGTAATGTAGAAATTAAATGGGTTAATGCTGAAGATGTTAATAAAGATAATAGTAGTGAAATTTTAGGAGACTGTAATGGTATTTTAGTTCCAGGAGGTTTTGGAGACAGAGGGATTGAAGGAAAGATAGAATCGATAAAGTTTGCAAGAGAAAATAATGTGCCGTTTCTTGGAATATGTTTAGGAATGCAATGTTCAGTAATTGAATTTGCAAGAAATGTATTAGGATACGAAGGAGCAAATAGTGCTGAAATTGATCCTGAGACTAAATATCCTGTAATTGATATAATGCCTGATCAAAAAGATATAGAAGATTTAGGTGGAACTATGAGATTAGGATTATATCCATGTAAGTTAGATAAGGACAGTAGAGCTTATGAAGTTTATAATGATGAATTAATATATGAAAGACATAGACATAGGTATGAATTTAATAATGAATTCAGAAAAGCTGTAGAAGAAGCGGGTATGGCTATTACTGGAACTAGCCCTGATGGAAGACTAGTAGAAATTGTTGAAGTTAAAAATCATCCATGGTATGTTTCAGTACAATTCCATCCGGAATTAAAATCAAGACCAAATAGACCACATCCATTATTTAGTGGATTGATTAATGCTGCATTAAATAAAAAGTAATTAATAAAAGCTGAGAGGCTACACTCTCAGCTTTTATTATTAATATAAAATATAAATATGCTATTATTCAGTGAGAAAGCTGATAAATTAAATAATATAAATTATATGATTAATTCAATAATAATTTATTTATTCCAAAATACATGCTTTAATTAATAATCCTCATAATAACTTATATATCTAAATACTTTTAGTAGAATAAAGATGGACATATATGAGATAAATTTAGTAAAATAACTTGTATAAAAGATGCAAATATATTACAAGAGGTTTAAGCTTATGAAAACAAAGAGTATAACTTTAAAGTTATGTTTACTTTTAAATTTATTTATAATAGCAGTTTCTGTAGTTATAGGAACGTGGTCAATAAAGGATACAAATAAGATAGTTCAAGTTGAAATGGGGAAAATGAATAGTGAAATTTTAGAAGAAGTTTCAGATAATATTTCTATATTAGTATCAAATATTGAGGAGATTGGAAATAACATCGTTGAGGATAATAAATTAGTAAGCGCTCTATCTGTTAAAGCAGAGGAAGTAATAGAAAATACAGATGATGTTATGGATTCTAGTAAATATGTAGAAGGCTTATTAAACGAACAAGTATGGAAATACGGAAAGTATAATATGAAGCCTGAGCTTTATGTAATTTCTGAAAACGGTTTAAATTTTAGCACGTATTCTAAAAATAAATATACGATGGATTCGATAAAAAATGAGCTTTGGTATAATAAAATAATTGAAGCTGATGGGAGTACGGTTCTTATCAGTACATTTGAAGATGAAGATGGGATAGGGCCTTATAAGTGTATATTTAGAATGGGAAGAGTAATAAAGGACTTGATTTCAGATGAAACATTAGGAGTTCTTATCATGGATGTAAGTGAGAAAATGCTTTATGATAGGTATAATAAGATTATTAAGGATGGTAGAAATATATATATTATAGACATAAAAGGAAATATAATATCAAGCAAAGATAAAAGGCTAATAGGAGAAAATTATTATAAAAAATTAGATTATGGAAATTACATAGAAACAGAGGAATGGTACTCAATATTTGAAAGAGATAATGTAGAGTTTATGAAGATGGTATCTACATTAGATAGATATGGATGGTCAATAATTGAAGAAATACCACTACATATAGTTAGACAACCGATAAAGCAAATAACACAAAAGTTTTTGTTAACTTTAATTTTAGTAACCATTGTCTCATTTATAGTTATTTATAAAATTTCTATTTGGGTTACTAAACCAGTTATAAATATAAAAAATACAATAGAAAAAGTAATGAGAGGAAATTTAAAAGTTAAAGTTGAGGTTGATAGAGATGATGAAATTGGCATGTTAGAAGAATCATTTAACAATATGGTTAAATGGTTGGATGATTCTATAGAGGAAATAAAGGAAAAGGAAAAACAAAAGCGTATAGCAGAGTTAAGCTTCTTGCAAGCCCAAATTAATCCTCATTTTCTGTATAATACTTTGAGTGGAGTCAGATTTTTAGTTTCTATGAATAAAAATGATGATGCAGAAGAAATGTTATATAAATTTTCGAAGTTATTAAGAAATATATTGCCTAGGGCTAGTGAACTTATTTCATTAGAAGATGAGATAGAAGTAGTTAAAACTTATGTAGAACTTCAACAAATTAGGTATCCTGGTGGATTTAAAGTAGATATAAGTATAGATGAAAATATAAAAAGCATAATGGTTCCGGCATTAATATTGCAGCCAATTGTTGAAAATGCTATTTTTTATAGTATGGAGAACGAAGATAATAAGGGTGAGATAAAAATAAAGGGTTATGTAAACGATAAATATATAATTATAGAAATAAGTGACAATGGTAAAGGAATGAGTAGCATTCAAATAAATAATGTTTTTAAGAATAAAGAATCTATAAATAGAGTGGGATTGATTAACGTTCATGAAAGAATACAATTGAATTATGGAAAGGATTATGGGATCGAGATAAAAAGTCAAGAAGGGAATGGGACAAGGATTATATTTAAATTACCTAAATAAGGAGGATGGACTATGTTAAATATATTAGTTGTAGAGGATGAGGGACCAATAAGAGATTGGATTGGATACACTATAAAAAATATTTCAGAGGATTTCAATATAGTTGGAAGTGTAAGCAATGGAAAGGAAGCTTATGATATTGTCTTAAAGAGTACACCAGATGTCATTATAACAGATATAAAGATGCCAGTTATGGATGGGATAGAGCTTTCTAAAAGAATAAAAGAAGTGGCACCAGAAGTGTATATAATAATACTAACAAATTTTGCAGAGTTTTCATATGCTAAAGAAGCTATAAGTTGTGGAGTTTACGAGTATTTAATAAAATCAGATATTAGGCCTAAGGAACTTAGTGAAATACTCCACAAGATAAATGAAATAATAAAATCTAAGGTGAGAATTACAACTGAAGAAAAATTAGATAAGCAGAATATTATTAAGTCTAAAGTATATTCGAGATCGATAGAAAAGGCTCTAAAGTATATAGAAGATAACTATAAAAAACATATTTCTCTTATGGATGTATCTAAGCACATATATTTATCGCATGAATATTTTTCAAGGCTTTTTAAAGAAGAAGTAGGAGAAAATTTTAGTACGTATTTAACTATTTATAGAATAAACAAAGCTAAAGAGTTAATAAAAAATACAGATATGAAAATATCTCAAGTTGCCTTAGAAGTAGGTTATTCTAATGCGGGATATTTCTCAAAAAATTATAAAAAGTATACAGGAATTTCACCAGAAGAAGATAGGTATTGATAATGTTATAACAAAATGTCAAATAAATTATAGAAAATCAATATTTTACAAATATAAGATAAGTAATAATGAATTGATAATAAAATTATATCCAAATAATTATATTTAATATCAATATTCTTTATATAAAGTAAGAGTTTATTAATGTATAATTAGATTGAATAAAAGATATTATAGGTTATTATCCACTATAAAGGAGATTAAATGATTAAAAAGTTAAATAAAATATTGATGGGAACATTAATATTAATTATAACAATAGTTTTTGTAGCATCCTTAGGTGTTAATATGAATAATAGCTTAAAGGCAAAGGAAGAAAAAAACTTAAAAATAGCAGTTATCTTTACTGGAAGCGGATTAGGAGATAAGTCATTTAATGATTTAATATATGATGGTTTACTAAAAGCGCAGAAGGAGTTAGGTATAGAATTTGATTATGCAGAACCAATACATCCTGAAGAGTATGAAAAAAGCATAATGGAATTTGCAGAAACAGAAGAATATCAATTAATAATTGCTATTGGTCCTGAACAAGAAAGTGATGTGAAAGCGGTTTCAAAAAAATACCCTAATCAAAAGTTTACTTTAATAGATTCAAAGCTTGAAGCAAAAAATATAAGTTCTATCTATACAAGATGGGAAGAACAGGCATTTTTGAATGGAGTTATTTCCGGAATATTAAGTAAAGAAGAGTATGAGAAGACGGGATATATGAGTAAAGCAGGAATAATATTAGGAATGGACGTGCCATATTTAAGAGAGGGATCAATAGGATTTGAAGCTGGATTTAAATATATTAATCCAGAGGGGGAAGTTATGACAGCTATAGTAAACGATTTTAAAAATCCTCTTAAGGCTAAGGAAACTTCGTTATTGATGTATAGCAAAGGGGTTAAATATATACAACACTTAGCAGGAGCATCAGGACTTGGTGTCTTTTCAGCAGCTAAAGAAAGTGGCGGATATGCATTTGGAGTAGATGAAAATCAAAATTATTTTGATCCGAGTGTTATAGTTTCTACATCTATAAGATATATGAATCAAATTATATTTAATGAAATTAAATATATTAATGATAACACTTGGAATGATGGGGTACATTTATCAGGATTAAAAGAAGGTATTATAGATATTACTAGGGAAGGGTCAGAAGTAGAATTAGATCCAATGGTTATGAAAACTGTTAATAAGATAAAATCAAAAATAGTGAATGATGAGTTAAATATACCTAAGAATAAAGATGAACTTGAAACTTGGGTTAAATTAAATAAATACGAGGAGTAAATGGAGGTTTTAATATGAGAGCTTTTGATATTATTGCTAAGAAGAGAGATAAAAAAGAGTTGAGTAAAGAGGAAATAGAATTTTTTATAGAAGGTTATACGAAAGGTGAAGTTACAGATTATCAAACATCAGCACTATTAATGGCAATTTATTTAAATGGATTTAGTAAAGAAGAAACAGTAAATTTAACAATGGCAATGATTAAATCAGGAGACGTTGTTGATTTAAGCGAAATAAATGGAATAAAGGTTGATAAGCATAGTACAGGTGGTGTAGGAGATAAAACGTCTTTAATATTGGTACCTATGGTTGCAGCAGCTGGAGGAAAGGTTGCTAAATTATCAGGGAGAGGATTAGGACATACAGGAGGAACGCTTGATAAGCTTGAAGCAATTCCAGGCTTTGATGTAAATGTATCAAAAGACAACTTTATAGATTTTGTTAATAAATCAGGACTTGTAATAGCTGGACAAACACAGAACATAGTACCTGCTGATAAGAAAATATATGCGCTTAGAGATGTTACGGCTACTATAGATAGTATTCCTTTGATAGCTGCTAGTATAATGAGCAAAAAAATTGCGTCAGGTTCAGATGCGATATTATTAGATGTTAAATATGGTGATGGAGCATTTATGAAAACTAAAGAAGATGCTGAAAAACTTGCAGAAGCTATGGTTTCTATAGGAAAGGGATTAAATAGAAATACATCAGCAGCTATAACCTTAAATGGAGAACCTTTAGGATATGCAATAGGAAATGCGTTGGAAATTCAAGAAGTAATAAAAGTTTTAAGTGATAGAGGTCCAGCAGATTTAAGAGAGTTATGTTTAAGACTTGGTGCTCAAATGCTTAAATTATCTAATATAGAGGCTGATGTAAATAAGGGAAGAGCTATTTTAGAGGAAGTTCTTAAGAATGGAAAAGCTCTTGAAAAATTAAAAGAGCTTGTAGCTAACCAAGGTGGAGATACAAGAGTAATAGAAGATAAGAATCTATTTACTATTGCAGAGATAGCACATGAAGTAAAGGCTCAAGAAGAAGGATATGTATATGAATTAAATGCAGAAAAAGTAGGAATATCTTCATTGTTAGCAGGAGCAGGAAGAGAAACTAAGGATGATGTAATAGATTATGGTGCTGGAATAATATTAGCCAAAAAGATGGGAAGCTATGTAAATAAGGGCGATATATTAGCTACTATATATACAAGTGACATGACTAGAGTTGAAAAAGCTGAAGAGATGCTTTTATCAGCTTATACAATGTCTGATGAAAAGCCAGCTAAATCAGATATAATACACAAAATAATTGAGTAAATAAATGAGTTAGGAGATAGAAATGGACATAAAAGATATATTAAAAACAGTTGATCATACATTACTTTTACAAACATCTACATGGGACGAAATAAAAGTCATATGTGATGATGGTATGAAATATGGAGTTGCATCAGTATGTATTCCACCTTCTTTCGTGAAAAGAGCAAAAAATTATGTTGGAGAATCATTAAAGATATGTACTGTAATAGGATTCCCTAATGGATATAATACAACAGAGGTAAAAGTTTTTGAAACAAGGGATGCTATACAAAAGGGCGCTGATGAAATTGATATGGTAATAAATATAGGAATGGTAAAGGAAAAAAACTACAACTATATAACTAACGAAATAAAACAAATAAAAGAAGCGTGTGGAGATAAAATATTAAAAGTAATAATAGAAACTTGTCTCTTAACTGAAGAAGAAAAGATTACATTATGTGAGTGTGTTGCAAAATCTGGAGCAGAATTTATAAAAACGTCTACTGGTTTTAGTACAGGTGGAGCAACTATTGAAGATATAGAATTATTTAAAAAGTATGTTGGAAAAGATATAAAAATTAAGGCCTCAGGTGGAGTTAAGAGTATTGAAAAAGCGGAAGAATTCATAGAAAAAGGAGCTTCAAGACTCGGTACAAGCTCCATAATCAAAATAATGAATAATGAAGAAGTTAAGGGATATTAAATATTCTTTAACTAAATAATAGCGCTTAACAATATTTTACCAGCGATAGTTAAATTTTAATTATATTTAAATAGTTAATCGACAATATCATCTGATATTATAGAAAATTTAATTAAAAGGCAAAAAAATCCATTATTATACTTCTTATTTTAGAAATAAATATCAAAATTTATATTTATTAGAATTTAGGACTAGTACAAATCAATATATTAGATATATAATATGCATATAGGAGAAATTTATTAAGTTTGATCAGAGATGCATAAGGAGAAATGAAATGGCAGTAACTATAGATGATATAGCAAAAAGAGCAGGCGTATCTTCTGCAACGATTTCTAGGGTATTAAATAATTCATCTTATGTAAAAGAAGAGACAAAAGAGAAGGTGCTAAAAGTTATTGAAGAAATGAATTATGTTCCCAGTGCAATAGCAAGAAGTCTTTCTAAAAGAGAGACAAACACTATAGGAATAATAGTTCCAGATATAACAAATTCATATTTTGGTGAGATAATAAAAGGTATAAGTAAAGTCGCAGAAGATGTAGGCTTAAACATAATATTGTTTAACACAAATAATGATGTGAAAAGTGAGATTAAAGCGCTAGATGAAGTTAAGAAACACAGATTAAAAGGAGTTATAATGACTCCTGGATTTGGAGATACTGAGTTTCAAGATATATTTACTGATATGATAAATAGCATAAATATACCCATTGTATTGGTTTCTGCAGACCTGAATTATATGGACTTAAATGGAGTATTTGTTGATGATATAAAAGGCGGATATGATGCTACAAATGTATTAATACATAAGGGCCATAATAAGATAGGAATAATAACGGGGATAATAAGCTCAAGCTCAGCAGCAAATAGACTTAATGGATATAAAAAGGCATTAATCGAAAATAATATTTCAATTATGGACAATTATATAAAAGATGGAAAATTTAATTTAGACAAGTCCTATGAATTAACTAAAGAATTTTTAGATATGCCGAATCCACCTACTGCAATAATTTCATGTAGTAATAGGATGACTTTAGGTGTCATTAAAGCTTTATTTGAGAGAGGCAAGAGGATTCCTAATGATATAGCATTAGTTGGATTTAATAAAATTGATCTTATAGATATATTAGGTATTAACTTAACTTATATAGAAGACTCTCCGACGGAATTAGGACAATCATCTATAAAGTTGCTTTTAGAAATATTTGAGTCTAATGAAAAAAATAAAATTAAAAGAATAAAGATACCACCTAAATTAATTTCAAATGGCTCAGAAGATAGGTTTAATCAATAAAAATTTAAGCAAATTTGTAAGCGGTATCAATAGTTAATATTATTTAATGACGCACTTCTTTGTATATCAAAGATTGCTATATATTATTTTATGGAGGGATTATTATGAAAAAAAAGCTAATAGCACTAACACTTGCTGCCCTTATGGTTACTGGACTTGTAGGTTGTGGTAGTAATGGGAATGAAGGAAAAGGCGAAGGCGAAACAAAGAAAGATTTAAAAGTAGGTATGGTTACTGATGCAGGTACTATTGATGACAAATCATTTAATCAAGGTACTTGGGAAGGTATAGAAAAAGCAAAAGCAGATTTTAAAATTGAAGATAATTACTTAAAACCATCTGGAACTACAGAAGCAGATTATATGAAGGAAATAGGAAACCTATTTGATACAGATTATAAGTTTATAGTTACTCCTGGATTCAAATTTGAAACAGCTATATTCCAAGCTCAAGATAAGTATCCAGATGCTAAATTTGTAATCATTGATGGATCTCCTAACAATGGAAAACAAGGAAATGATAATGTAGCAAAGGTTGGAGAAAATGCAGTTGCTATATTCTTTGCTGAACATGAAGCTGGTTTCTTGGCAGGGGTAGCTGCTTCTCTTGAGTTAAAAGAAGGTGAATTAGGATTCATAGGCGGAATGGAAATACCATCAGTTCAAAAATTTAACTGGGGATTCCAACAAGGTGTTAAATATGCAAATGAGAACTTGAATACAAAAATGAATATCAAAGCAGAAAACGTTGTTTATCAAGGTTCATTTGATAACGTAGCAGCAGGACAACAATTAGCAGCAACTATGTTCGATAATGGAGTTAAAGCAATATTTACAGCAGCTGGTGGAGTTGGTGTTGGAGCTATAAATGAAGCTAAAACAAGAGCAACAGCTGGTAAAGAAGCATGGATAGTTGGTGTTGACGTTGACCAATATGCTGATGGTGTATACAAGGATAATAAATCAATCATTTTAACTTCTGCTATGAAAAAAGTAGATTCAGCTTCATATGAAATGGTTAAAGCTGAATTAGAAGGCAAGTTCCCTGGAGGACAAACTTTAACTTTTGATGCAAAAAATGATGGAATTGGACTTCCAAAAGAAAATCCAAATTTAAGTAAAGAAACTACAGGTAAAGCTGATGAAATATTCAATCAAATAAAAGAAGGTAAAATTAAAGTAGCTGGTGAAAAAGGCGATTTAATTAAGTAATTTATATAAGGAAGCTTAAAGGCTTATCCTTTAAGCTTCCTTATAAATATAAAAAGAGGAAAGCGGTGAATTATATGGAGTATGTAGTAGAAATGCTTAACATTCGAAAAGAGTTTCCAGGGATTGTGGCAAATGATAATGTAACATTACAACTAAAAAAGGGAGAAATTCATGCTCTTTTAGGTGAAAATGGTGCAGGAAAATCTACATTGATGGGAATGCTTTTTGGGATGTATCAACCAGAAGCTGGAGCAATAAAAGTAAAAGGGAAAGAAGTTAAAATTTCTAGTCCAAATGTGGCAAATGATTTAGGAATAGGAATGGTTCATCAACATTTTAAATTAGTTGAAAATTTTACTGTAACAGAAAATATAATTTTAGGTTGTGAACCAAAAAACTTTTTAACAGTAGATATAAAAAGTGCTGCTAAAAGGATTGATGAACTATCAAAAACTTACGGCTTAAATGTTGATCCATACTCAAAAATTGAAGATATATCTGTTGGGATGCAACAACGTGTTGAGATTTTAAAAATGTTATACAGAAATGCTGAGGTTCTTATATTTGACGAACCAACAGCCGTTTTAACTCCTCAAGAAATTGATGATTTAATTAAAATAATGCAAAATCTTATAAAAGAAGGAAAATCAATAATTTTAATTACACATAAGCTAAAAGAAATTAAGGCAGCTGCAGATAGATGCACAGTTATAAGAAGAGGAAAGTGTATAGGAACAGTTGATGTTAAAACAACTACTGAAGCTGATATGGCTAAGATGATGGTTGGAAGGCAAGTTTCATTTAAAGTTGATAAAGTAGAAGCAAAGCCAGGAGATGAAGTATTAAGGCTTGAGAATTTATCAGTTAAAAATAATAAGAAGGTTTTAGGGTTAAAAGACTTTTCATTAAATGTAAGAAAAGGTGAAATAGTTGGTATAGCTGGGGTTGAAGGAAATGGACAAACAGAATTAGTAGAAGCTATAACTGGCATGAGAGGTATAGAAAGTGGAAGTATATTCTTTAATGGAAAAGATATTACTAAAACTTCAATAAGAAATAGGATTGATGAGGGGATAGCGCACATCCCAGAAGATAGACATAAAAGAGGACTTATTCTTGATTATACTATGGAAGATAATATGGTTCTTAAAGTTTATAAAAATGAACCGTTTTCTAAAAATGGACTTATAAATAGAAGTAAGATAACTGAATATGCAAATAATATTATTGAAACATTTGATGTTAGAGCTGGCGAAGGTGGAAAATCAATAGCTAGATCTTTATCAGGTGGTAATCAACAAAAGGGGATTATTGGACGTGAAGTTCAGTCAAATCCTGATTTATTAATAGCTGTTCAACCAACTAGAGGATTAGATGTAGGATCTATAGAATACATACACAAAAGACTTGTTGAACAAAGAGATAATGGGAAAGCTGTACTTTTAGTATCTCTAGAATTAGATGAGATACTAAATGTTTCAGATAGAATTGCTATTGTTAATAATGGCGAACTTATAGGAATAGTAAATGCCTCAGAAACAGATGAAAATGAAGTTGGACTAATGATGGCAGGAATAAAGAGAGGTGAAAGCTAATGGAAAAAAATCAAGGCTTAAAATCTATAATGGCTGTTATTTTAGGAATTATAGCAGGCGCGATATTAATGGCTGTTATGGGATTTAATCC
Organism: Clostridium mucosae; assembly: GCF_024622765.1. Classification (NCBI taxonomy): domain Bacteria; kingdom Bacillati; phylum Bacillota; class Clostridia; order Eubacteriales; family Clostridiaceae; genus Clostridium; species Clostridium mucosae. The sequence goes on from NZ_JANKAF010000010.1 coordinate 36,573, forward strand.
TCTTGAAGGATATGAATTTTTATTCAAGGGTGGTTTAAAGAACCTAGAAAGAATAGGTAACACTATAGCCACTGCAACTCCATTAATGCTAACAGGACTTTCAGTTGCCTTTGCATTTAAAACAGGATTATTTAACATTGGAGCACCGGGCCAAATGTTATTTGGAGGATTTTGCTCAATTGCAGTAGGGCTATCTTTAGATTTACCTAAAATGATCCTTGTTCCTATTGTTGTATTAGCTGGTATTTTAGGAGGCGCAATATGGGCTACAGTTCCTGGAGTTTTAAAAGCTAAATTCAACGTTCACGAAGTTGTATCATCAATAATGATGAACTGGGTAGCTTATTGGATAGTGTATTATAATATTCCAAAATATTTCAAAGGTGAATTCTTAGAAACTGAATCAAAGATGTTAGCAGATTCAGCAACTTTAAGAGCATCTTGGTTATCAAATATTTTTGAAGGATCATATATAAATTTAGGTATTTTCCTTGCAATGATAGCAGTTTTCATAGTTTGGTTCATATTAAATAAAACAGTTTTAGGATATGAGTTAAAGGCTGTTGGATTTAATAGATTTGGAGCTGAATATGCAGGTATGCCAGTTAACAGAAATATAGTTATTTCTATGATGATAGCTGGTGCTTTATCTGGTCTTGCAGGTGCTATACAATATACAGGTAACTCAAACATAATGCAAATAGGTGTTATGCCAAGCCAAGGCTTTGACGGTATAGCAGTAGCATTACTTGGAGCAAGTAATCCAGTTGGAGTTTTCTTCTCAGCACTATTCTTTGGAGTCCTATACGTAGGAAAAGGATTTATGAATGCAGCTGTAAAGGTACCACCAGAACTTGCAGATACTATAATGGCTACAATAATTTACTTTGCGGCAACAAGTATGGTAATGGATAAAGTAATAAAGAGATTCAAAAAGTCAAAAAAGGATAATCCAAAAGGTAAAAATAGTTCTTCTGAAAGGGTGGTGGAAAAATAATGTGGAGTATAATAGAACAAATTTTTCCATATGCAATTTCATATACAGTGCCTCTTTTAATAACAGCATTAGGAGCACTTTATTGTGAAAGAAGTGGAGTTGTAAATATAGGTTTAGATGGACTTATGATAATAGGTTCATTTGCAGGAGCATTAACAGTTTCAAAGCTACAAGCAAATGGGGTAGCAGGAGCTTTATGGATAGGATTATTAGTAGCAACTTTAGTTGGAGTTTTATTCTCGTTACTACATGCGTTTGCAAGTATAAACTTAAATGCAAACCAAGTAATTAGTGGTACTGCTATAAATATGATAGCAGGAGCTTTAACAGTATTTTTAGCAAGAAATATTACAGGTAGTGGTAATATAAGGGTTACAAATGGATTTATTCCAAAGGATATTCCTGTATTATCAAATATTCCAGTAATAGGACCACTTTTCTTCACTAAAACTTATGCAACAACATGGCTTGTAATAATAATCTTAATAGCTAGTGCATTTTTGCTATATAAAACAAGCTTTGGTCTAAGATTAAGAGCTTGTGGTGAACATCCGCAAGCGGCAGCAGCAGCTGGAGTAAGCGTATTTAAAATGAGATATATAGGAGTTATGATATCTGGGGGATTATCAGCTCTAGGTGGTGCTATAATTTTAGTAACATACTCAGGAGAGTTTAATGGAAATGTTGCAGGTCTTGGATTCCTAGCGTTAGCAGCATTAATATTTGGACAATGGAAACCACTTGGGATATTGGGAGCAACGTTCTTCTTTGGATTTGCTTCAACAATAGCTAATGTATCTCAAGCAATACCATCATTAGCATCAATACCAGGAGTATTATTAAAGATATTCCCATATGTGGTAACTTTAATAGCGTTAGTTTTATTCTCTAAATCATCACAAGCACCAAAAGCATCAGGTGAACCATTTGATGCTGGTAAGAGATAGTGCTTAAAAATTAAAATTAAAAATTAAGTTAGAAATTCATTCTTTGAATGAATTTCTAATAAAATACTTAGATAATCGTATAGGAGGGCTTGAGTTATGAAAATATTTATAGATACTGCAAATGTAGAGGAAATTATATCAGCAAATGATATGGGGGTTATTTGTGGAGTTACTACAAATCCATCTCTAATAGCTAAAGAGGGAAGAGATTTCAAAGAAGTAATAAAGGAAATTACTACCATAGTTGATGGACCAATAAGTGCAGAAGTAATTAGCCTGAAATATAATGAAATGGTTAATGAGGGCATTGAATTAGCAAAGATACATCCTAATATAGTTATAAAAATTCCAATGACTATAGATGGATTGAAGGCAGTAAAAATATTATCATCTAAAGGAATAAAAACAAATGTAACATTAGTTTTTTCAACAGCGCAAGCATTATTAGCTGCTAGAGCTGGAGCTACTTATGTAAGCTCTTTCATAGGAAGAGTTGATGATATAGGTAGTAAGGGAATTGAGCTTATAGAAGAAATTGCAGCAGTTTTTAGAATACATGATATAAAAACTGAAATTATATCAGCAAGTATTAGAAATTCTATACATGCGATAGATGCTGCATTAGCTGGAGCTCATATAGCAACTATATCATATAGCGTATTAGTTCAAATGACTAAAAATCCGTTAACAGATATAGGAATAGAAAAATTCTTAAATGATTGGAATAATAGTACTAAAAAATAATATAGTGTATTTTATGTTAAAGTGCACGGTCACCAACTTTTATTAAAAAATTAACTTTAAACTACTTTTATTAATGACATCTAAAGTGCTAACAAGATATATTAAAATTTATATCTAATTTCTTTGGATGTCTATTTTTATGGTTATTATTAAAAATAACATAAATAAACAATTAGGAGGGGTAAAATGAGAATTAAAAAGGGAAACCTAAAAAAATTCTTAGCTTCAGTTGCGGCGTTTACTTTCATAGTAGGTAATTTGCCTATGAATCTAGTAAAAGCAGTGGCAGAGGAAGTATCAACAGAAACGGTCCAAATTCTTGCAACTACCGATTTGCATGGAAGGTTTGTTCCATACGAATATGCAAGAGCAACAAGATCAGATGGAGGATTAACTCAAATAGCTACATTAGTTAAGCAAGAAAGAGATAAAAATGAAAATACTGTTCTTGTTGATAATGGAGACAATATTCAAGGTAATTATAATCACTTATTTCTAAATGACGAAAAAAATCCTATGATGCTAGCAGTAAAAGAAATAGGATATGATTCATTTAGTTTAGGTAATCATGAATTTAATTTTGGGATGGACAAGCTATTCCAAATAACTAATCAAATAAAAGGTGATGTAAAGGTTTTATGTGCTAATCTATATAAGGGTGATGAAAGAGTTTTTGATGCATATACAATAAAAGAGTTACCTAATGGAGTAAAAGTTGCAACAATTGGTGTTGTTACTCCCCATATTGACAAGTGGGATGGACCAAATTTAGAGGGATATACACCTAAGAATCCAACTGAAGAAGTGGCAAAGGTTATTCAAGAAATAAAAGCTGCAGATGGAGCAGATGTATATGTAGTTACATCACATATGGGTTTTAATAATGAATATGGTAAAGGCGATTCAGCAAGGGAAATTGCTGAAGCTAATCCTGATGTAGATGTAATAGTTATGGGACATAGCCACGAAGCATTTGCAGAAAAAACTGCTGGAAATGCTATTTTAATTCAACCAGCTAATAACGCAGGAAGTCTAGGTAAAGTAGAATTAAAACTAGAAAAATCAAATGATGGATATGTAGTTAAAGAGAAGAAAGGAACATTGTTAAAAACAACAGGAGTAGCAGAAAATGAAAGTCTAGTATCAGCTTTAAAACCATATGATGAAAGAGCAAAGGCAGATGCAAGCATAGTTATTGGTAAATTAGAAGGCCCAAGCTTAGCTGATAAAAATGAAATAGCTGATATTCCAGAATCATTAGTTAGAGATCAAGGGATAACAGATTTCGTAAATGAAGTTCAATTATATAATAGCAAAAAGCATTTAGAGTCAAAGGGAATAGATGCTAACACTGGATACCAAGTATCAGCTGCAGCATTATTTGATGCTGGATCAAATATGTTATCAGGAGATATCAAAAAATCTGATGTATCAAATATATATAAATATGACAATAAGCTTTACACAATAAAAACAAATGGAAAGCAACTTAAGAGATTTATGGAATGGACAGCATCAATATATAATACATTTAATGTTGGAGATTTAACAGTATCATTAAATCCTAATATAAGATTATATCAATATGATATGTTTGATGGAATTAGCTATGAAATAAATATTTCTAAACCTGCTGGAAGTAGAATTGAAAATGTGAAGTTCGAAAAAGATGGAAAAGTTGTTGAAGATACTGATGTAGTTTATTTATCAGTAAATAACTACAGATATGATTCAGTACTTAATGCATCTACTAATCCTGTATTCGAGCCTGGAACACATGAAAAAGTTTATGACACTAATAATGATCAAATATCAGATATGAGAGATTTAATAACTGACTATATTGTAAAAATTAAGGGTGGAAAAATAAGTAGAAATATAGATAACAACTGGAAATTGACAGGAGTTAATTATGATGAAACTTTAAGAAAAGAAGCTGTTAAATTAGTTAATGATGGAGTACTTAGCATACCAGTATCAGATGATGGAAGAACTCCAAATGTAAGAAGCTTAACTTGGAATGATGTCTTAAAGGCTAAGAATATGAAGAGAGTTGAGTTAGTAAGCTTTAATGATTTACATGGAAACGTTCAAGAAAGCGGCAAAAATGTTGGAATCGCTAAATTAGCATCAGCAATAAAAGCGAGAACTGCACTAAATGCTTCCTCTAATTATGAAGCTATACCACTAGCAGCTGGGGATTTATATCAAGGCACAGCAATATCAAACCTTACTAAAGGTGCACCAGTAAATGAGTTTTTAAAGGATATAAATATACCTGCATCTGCAGTTGGAAATCATGAATTTGACTGGGGAAAAGAATTAATTCCTACATGGGAAAAAGCAGGTAATTTTGATTTCTTAGCTGCTAATATTATAGATAAAAAAACAGGAAAACCTGTTGAATGGGCAGATCCATATAAAATTATTGAAGTAGATGGAATTAAAGTTGGTTTAATAGGAGTTACAACACCTGAAACAGCTTATAAGACAACTCCAGCAAATGTTGCTGATTTGACATTTGAAGATCCTTCAATATCAGTTCAAAAATATGCTGATAAATTAAGGAATGAAGATAAAGTTAATGCAGTTGTTGTATTATCTCACTTAGGAGCAACAACAGATAAAGATGGAAAGCCTGTTGGAGAAGCTGTAGATTTAGCAAAGAAAATTAAAAATGTTGATGCAATTATAGCGTCTCATGATCATCTATTTACTAATGTAGAAGTTAATGGGGTTAAAATAGTTGAAGCTGGAAACAATGGTAGAGCTTTATCAGTATTAACATTTGATTTTGACAATACAGGAAAATTAGTTTCACTTGGAGCTAATTTAGATAAGCTTTATGAAAGAAGTGCTAATATAATACCAGATGAAACATCAACAAAAATAGTTAGTAAATATGAGGCTGAATTAAAACCAATATTAAGTGAAAAAGTAGCGGATTTAGATAAAGATCTATCACATGATAGAAATGAAGGACTTACACCTCTTGGAACAGTTGTTTCTGAGGCAATGAGAAAAATTGCAGGAGTAGATATTGCTATAACTAATGGTGGAGGAGTAAGAGCACCATTGTCAGCAGGAGTATTAACAATTGGAGATTTATATACAATACTACCTTTTGATAATACTTTAGTAACAATGGAATTGAAGGGGGCAGATGTAAAAGCTGCAATAGAACATGGAATTATGCCAGATAACTTTGGCTGGGGACAATTCTCAGGAATTAAAGTTTGGTATGATAAAGATGCTAAAGCAGGAGAAAGAATTACTTCAATCAGATTAGCAGATGGAACTTCATTAGATATGAATAAATATTATACAGTTGTAGTTAATGACTTTATGGCAACTGGTGGAGATGGATATAATTTTAGTAATGCTAAAAATATGAAAGATACAAATTTAGTTATGAGAGACGAGATAGTTAAAGAATGGAAGGCTAATGGCGTAGATACAAATATAGACAACTTATTAATTGCTGGAGTAGATGACACAAAAACACCTACAAATCCAGGAGAAAATTCAGGTGGAAACAATAGTGGAGAAGAAGGCCCTAATAATAGTGGAGAAGAAGGTTCAAATAATCAAAGTAATTTACCAACTACTGGGGGACAAAATCCTATAAACCTGCTAGTATTTGCTATATTAATATCAGGCGTTGGATATGTAATGTTTAGAAAGAAGAGTGAAGAAAAAGCTAGTTAGTAATATTTTAAGGAGCTATCTTAATGATATAGATAGCTCCTTTTTAATTAAAATAAGTATTAAAATTATAAATAAGGAAATAATAGTAATATTATAATTAATAAAATTATCCTTGATAAATTAAATATATTAATTCATAATATAAATACATATATAAAATCCAAGAGATTCATATCTTTAATATTTATATCTGAAAATATCCCAATTTAGAATTTATTAAATTTAAATATTGATTTTTTATTCATAATTGAATTATAAATAAAATTATCCGTGGAGGTGCAGTTTTGACTAAAGAAATATATGAAAGAAAAACATTAGCTGAATTAAAAGAAATAGCTAAGCAACTTAATATAAAAAATATAAGTAAATTAAAGAAGAATGAGCTTATTGATGCAATAATTGAAAATTCACCAAAAAGTATAGAAAAAAATGGAGTTATATTACAAGAAAAGATAACACCTAAAGTAAAAGCTGAAGAAGTAAATGTAGTGAATAATAATTTTAATAAGGAAATCAGAGAAGAAAAAAAAGAAGAAATTAAAGAGGAAAATAGGGAAGAAAAAAGAGAACGACTAAAAGTTATGATAAATGAGTCTAATACTGCTAAAGGCGTATTAGAAATATTAGAAAATAATAGCTTTGGCTTTTTGAGATGTAACAATTATCAAACTGGTGAAAATGACGTATATGTATCACCATCTCAAATAAGGAGATTTAATCTTAGGACCGGTGATGAAGTTGAAGGAAAGGTAAGAGAAGCTAAAGAAGGAGAAAAGTTTAAAGCATTACTTTATGTTGAAAGAGTAAATGGAGAAAATCCTGAAAGAGCAGTTGGAAGAAAATCTTTTGAAACATTAACGCCTATATATCCTCAAGATAGATTACATTTAGAAACTAATAATGAAGGAGATTTATCTTCAAGATTAATGGATATAATTTGTCCTATAGGTAAGGGGCAAAGAGGGATAATAGTTGCGCCTCCTAAGGCAGGTAAAACAACTTTATTAAAAAAGGTTGCCCAAAATATATCTAAAAATTATCCGGAAGTTAAACTTATAGTTCTACTTATAGATGAGAGGCCAGAAGAAGTAACGGATATGAAGAGATCAATAAATGGTGATGTTATATATTCAACTTTTGATGAAGAACCTCAAAACCATGCAAAGGTATCTCAAATGGTATTAGAAAGAGCCAAAAGAATGGTTGAACAAGGAAAAGATGTAGTTATATTACTAGATAGTTTAACTAGACTTTCTAGAGCATATAATTTAACGATTACTCCAACAGGGAGAACATTATCTGGCGGATTAGATCCAGGTGCTTTAATAATGCCTAAAAAATTCTTTGGGGCAGCTAGAAATATCGAAGAGGGTGGAAGTTTAACTATACTTGCAACAGCCTTAATTGATACTGGTTCTAGAATGGACGATATGATATTTGAAGAATTTAAGGGAACTGGGAATATGGAAGTTCATCTAGATAGAAAGCTTCAAGAAAGAAGAATATTCCCAGCAATTGATATATACAAATCTGGAACTAGAAAAGAAGATTTAATTTTATCAGATGAAGAGAAGGAAGTTGCATATTCAATTAGAAGAGTTATGTATAGAGATGGAAACATAGAAAATGTGACTGAAAAATTAATAAATATGCTTACAAAAACTAAAAATAACAAGGAATTCATAAATATATTTAGTAAAAGTGAAATAGAGAAAAAATAATCTGAAGAAAAAATGTGTATAGGGTAATACCTTATACACATTTTTTATTTAAATATTAATTTATCAGCTAAATTTACTATTTTTTCCTTTGAATAACAAGAGGATAACTTAGATAATTTGTAACGCATTTTTTCTAATTCCTTTGGATTAGAAATTAAATTATCTATTGCAAAATTTAACTCTAAAAGATTATCTACATATAAAGCATATCCATTGGAGGTTAAAAACTCTACATTTTGAGTTTCCTGCCCTGGTATGGCAAATGGAATTAATAACGGTAAATTTTTAGTTATTGCTTCAGTAACTGTAAGACCACCAGGTTTACTTATTATTAAATCTGAATATTCCATTAAAGAATCAACATCTCTTGAGAAACCAAGTATATGAAGTTTTTTATCTTTAATTGAATATTTATATTCTTTGAGTAGGTCTTCCCTTAATTTCTCATTTTTTCCGCATACAACTGTGATTCTAAGTTTATTTGAGTTATTTAATAATTCTTTCAAAACATAAGAAATATTTTTCAGCCCCATGCTACCACTCATCAGCAAAATATTGAAATAGTCATCGTTTTTAGTTGCCTTTATATCAGATTTATTTTCTAAAAATTCATCTTTAACAGGAATTCCAAAAGTAAATATTCTTCTAGAATCTATTCCTCTTTTGGCTAAATCCTCTTTTGTATTTTCGCTTGCAGTAATATAAGCATCTATATTTTTATCTATATATGTTGAATGAGCCTTAAAATCAGTTACTATAACTATTACAGGTTTGTTTAAGCCTTTTCTTTTAAGCGATCCCATTATATTTACTGCAAATGGATGTGTAACTAATATTATATCAGGACTAATTGAATTAATTAGTTTAGATATTTTTCTTTTAGTAAAGCAAAAAACAAGAGATAAAAGTTTATTTGTAAAACCTGTATCAGTAAGTTTATATGCTAATCCATAAGTTTTTGGGAAAAAAGATGCTGATATTTCATAACCACTAATAAATAGCTTGGTTAATATTTTACTATTATTTTTTAAAAAATCATGGCGTATAACTTCATATCCAGAGTTTTCGAATGAACTAGATATTGAGTTTGCAGCTTGATTATGACCTTCCCCTGTAGAAGTTGTTAATATTAAAATTTTTTTCATGATTAAATAACACTCACTTTTCTAAATAACATAATATAATTAAGTTACGAGTTGAATTATATATTAATTCTGTAAAGATAAATAGTTAATTCAGATTTAAATAAAAATATTTATTTAAATATAATTACAATTATATTATATTATAAAAATTGATGTAAAACATAAAAAAGTAAAATTCTAAGATAAAATTAAGAAATAAAAGAAAAAATGGGAAAGACTATGTCTTTCCCAGAATTTCTATTTGTTAAGATTAAATCTCTTATTGAATTTGTCAACTCTTCCGCCAACATCAATAATTTTTTGTTTACCAGTGAAGAATGGGTGGCATTTAGAGCATATTTCTACTTTTAGTTCATCTTTAACTGAACCAGTTGTAAAAGTATTTCCACATGCACACTTAACTACAGCTTCGTGGTTGTATTTTGGATGTATGCCTTCTCTCATATTTTTCACCTCTTTCGACTACTTAAATAACCATTTGAGTATATCATAGGTGCTTTATTGAGTCAAGGAATTACATAATAAAAATATCTTTGATTAGTTATTATATAAGATGCTATAATCTTAGTATATCTAATGAAAAGGAGACGTATTATGAGTAAATTATATTTTAGATATGGGGCTATGAATTCAGGAAAATCAACACATCTAATGCAGGTTGCTTATAACTATGAAGAAAGAGGAATGAATGTTGCATTAATTAAACCTTTTACGGATAAAAAGGGTGGAGAAAGATTAGTTTCAAGATTAGGTGTTGAAAGAAAAGTAGATTTAGTTATTTATGATGAAGATAATATATTAGAAAAGGTTGAAGAATATAAAGAAAAAAATAAAAAAATAGATTGCATATTAGTGGATGAAGTTCAATTTTTAAAATCAAAGCAAATAGACCAATTATTTGAGATAGCAGTTGTTTTAGATATACCTGTAATATGCTATGGTTTAAGAACTGACTTTAAAATGCAAGGATTTGAAGGAAGTATAAGATTATTGTTACTTGCTCATAGTATAGAGGAAATGAAAACAATATGTAAGTGTGGAAGAAAAGCTGTGTTGAATGGAAGAAAAATCAACGATAGATTTGTTTTTGAAGGCGAACAAATAGCTATAGATAATGTTGACAATGTTGAGTATGAATCTCTATGTGGACACTGCTATTTCAAATATAAGAATAATTTATAAATAGAAAGAGTGGTAAAATTGAGGAAATGTGAAGTTGGAGGCCAAGCAGTTATTGAAGGAGTCATGATGAGAGGAAGCAAGGGGCAAGCTACAGCTGTTAGAACTCCCAATAAGGAAATAAAAATAGATTTTAAAAAAATAGTTCCTATAACAAAAAAATATAAGTTTTTAAATATTCCATTTATTAGAGGAATATTTGTACTTGTTGATTCCCTTATTACAGGAATTAACACTTTGAATTATTCAGCAGAGTTTTTTGAAGATGAAGAGGAAAGTGAATCAAAATTTGAGCTTTGGCTAAAAAATAAATTCGGAGAGAAAAGCAATGATTTAATAATGGGAGCAACTATGCTTTTATCATTTACTATTGCTATAGGTTTATTTGTAGCTTTACCTACAGCAATTGCATCATTGTTTAGTTATTTAAATATTCCAGCTATAGCTTTAAATTTAATAGAAGCGATAATTAGAATTGCGATTTTACTTATCTATATGTACTCCATAAGTAAGATGGATGATATTTACAGAGTTTTTCAGTATCATGGAGCAGAGCATAAATCAATATTTTGTTATGAAGCGGAAGAGGAATTAACAGTAGAAAACGTAAAAAAATTTAGTAGGTTTCATCCAAGATGTGGAACTAACTTCCTATTTTTAATTATGTTTGTCAGTATTATAATTTTCAGCTTTACCGGTTGGGGTGGATTTTTCCAAAGGCTATTGCTTAGAATACTATTAATTCCAGTTGTATCAGGAATAACATATGAGTTAATTAAATGGCTTGGAAAAAGCAATAATAAATTATCGAAGGTAATAGCATACCCAGGATTAAAGCTTCAAGAGCTTACAACAAAGGAGCCAGATGACGATCAAATAGAAGTAGCTATTGCAGCTCTTATGAAAGCAGAAGGTCTTAAACCTAAAGAAAAAACAATAGGTGAATTGCTAGATATAGCTTCTAAAGAGTTAAAAGAAGTGAATATAGATACCTATATTTTAGATGCTCAATTATTATTAGGTACTGTTTTAGCAAAAGATAAGTTGTATATAATAACAAATAGAGATAAGAATGTTTCTATAAAAGATGAGAAGGAATATTTTGAATTAGTTGAAAAAAGAAAAAATAAAATGCCTATAAAATATATTTTAGGCGAAACAGAATTTATGGGATTAGATTTTAATGTAGAAGAAGGCGTCTTAATTCCAAGAGGAGATACAGAGATATTAGTTGAGGAATTGCTATCAGTAATAAATGAAGAAGATGAACTAAATGTTTGTGATTTATGTTCTGGAAGTGGTGCAATTGGAATATCTCTTGCAAATTATAGAAAAAAAATAAATGTAGAAGAAATTGATTTTTATGAAGCCCCAGAAAAAATAACTAAAAAAAATATTATTAAGCATGGATTAGAGGATAGAGTCAAATTTATAAAAAGTGATTTACTAAAGGAGCCAATAAGTAAGGGGAAGAAGTATGATATAATAGCTTCAAACCCACCATATATAAAAGCAGATGAAATAAGCAATTTAATGGATGATGTAAAAAAATATGAGCCTCATACAGCACTAGATGGCGGAGATGATGGATTAGTATTTTATAAAAGAATAATAGAGGAAAGTAAAACTACATTAAATAATGAAGGAATACTAGCTTTTGAAATTGGTTATGATCAAGGGAAAGAAGTTAGTAATTTAATGAGAGAAGCTGGATTTTACAATATAAAATTGGTAAAAGACTTGGCAGGGTTAGACAGAGTTGTGCTGGGATACTTTAAATATTGATAAATTTCTATCTCTTGTGATATAATATGGAGATATTAAAAAATATAGTACGGAGTGATATTTATGTTATTAGATAAATTGGCTTTTATAGAAAATAAATACGATGAATTATCTGTTAAGATATCAGATCCTTCAATAATGGCTAACCAAAATGAATGGAGAAAGCTATGTAAGGAACATGCTGATTTAGAAGTTATAGTTACTGCATATAGAGAATATAGAACAGTTATAGATGATTTAGCAGCTAACAAAGAAATGTTAGCAGAAGAAAGTGATAAAGAAATGAGAGAAATGCTTTCAGAAGAAATCTCAGACTTAACGGCAAGAGAAGAAGAGTTAGAAAAGCATATCCAAATTCTTTTATTACCTAAAGATCCAAATGACGATAAGAACGTTTTTGTGGAAATAAGAGGTGGTGCAGGTGGAGATGAAGCCGCTCTATTTGCAGCGAATTTATTTAGAATGTATACAAGATATGCAGAAACACAAAGATGGTCAGTTGAATTAATGAGTGCTAATGAAACTGATATTGGCGGATTTAAAGAAGTAGTATTTATGATTAAGGGATCAGGAGCATATTCTAAACTAAAATATGAAAGTGGTGTACATAGAGTACAAAGAGTTCCTGATACAGAATCAAGTGGTAGAATTCATACATCTACAGCAACGGTAGCAGTTTTACCAGAAGTTGATGATGTTGAAATAGAAATAAACGAAAAAGATTTAAGAATAGATGTTTATAGATCTTCTGGTAATGGAGGACAGTGCGTTAATACAACAGATTCAGCAGTAAGAATTACACACTTACCAACAGGAGTTGTTGTTGCATGTCAAGATGAAAAATCACAATTAAAGAATAAAGAAAAAGCTATGAAGGTTTTAAGATCTAGATTATATGAAGCTGCAGAAGCAGAAAGAAATGCTGGTATAGCAGAAGATAGAAAGAGCCAAGTAGGTTCAGGGGATAGAAGTGAGAGAATAAGAACTTATAACTATCCTCAAGGAAGAGTTACAGATCATAGAATTGGATTAACACTTTATAAGTTAGAATCATATTTAAATGGTGATATAGAAGAAGTGATTAATGCGTTAATTACTGCTGATCAAGCTGAAAAAATGAAACAAATGGGTAATACAGACGCTATTTAATAAAAAAGCCTTACATTTTATAATGTGGGGCTTTTAAAGTAGGTGGGAAGAATGAAAATAAACAAAGCATTAAAAAAAGAAAAGAATCATCAAAGACAATTCTTTATATTAATGTTCATGCTATTTACAATACTTCCTTTAGTAGCTTTCTTAGCACAAATTAAACAAATATTTTTATGGATTTACTTAGTGACTATAGAAGGATTGATAGTAATATCATGTATAAATAAATTGAATTATCATAGATTAATATTTTACTGCAATAATAATAAACTTAAATTTAACAGTGGATTATTTTCAAAAGAATCAGTTATTTTATGTGATAAGGTAGCAGTTGTACATACAGATAAAACAAAGGAAGACATGGATATTATATTAATAGCTACTGTTAGATTTAGAAATAAATATTTAAAACCTGTAACAAAAGCTTTTATTAAGAGATATCCAGAAGCAGCAGAAGAATACATAAAAGTAAAAAGAATAAATCCAGAGGAAAATTACTATTTTCAAGTTATAAGAAAGGGTGCCTTGAAAAAATATAACTTATTAGATGAGATATATAAAAGTTGTGTTAGAGCATCCTATACATCTTCAGCTATAGAAAATATAAAAATAGCAAGAGAACAAATAGAAATATAAAGAGAAGGAAGGTAGAACTTTTGGAAACAAAGGTAGCTATTATAAAAAATATTGATAAAGATATTAAATATTTAAAAGAAGCAGCTGACATTATATATAATGGAGGGGTTGTTGCATTTCCAACAGAGACAGTATATGGATTGGGCGCTAATGCGTTAAATGATGAGGCTGTAGAAAAAATATTTAATGCGAAAGGTAGACCCCAAGATAATCCATTAATAGTACATGTTTCTTCGAAAGATATAAGTGGTTTAGTCAAAGAAGTTCCTGAAATAGCACAAAGACTTATTGATAGATTTTGGCCAGGTCCATTGACTATAATTTTAAATAAGAAAGAAATAATTCCAAATAGAACTAGTGCAAATCTAGATACAATAGGTGTAAGGATGCCAAACAATAATATAGCATTAAAGCTTATAGAATTATCTGGATGTCCGATTGCGGCACCATCAGCCAATATATCAGGAAGGCCTAGTCCAACAGAAGTTGAGCGTTGTATTGAGGATTTAAATGGAAGAATAGATTATATAATTGGTGGAGAAAAAAGTAATGTTGGGGTTGAATCTACAATAGTAGATTGCACAGTTAATCCACCTATGGTTTTAAGACCAGGCGGAATAACGTTAGAAATGCTACAAGAGGTTTGTAAAGAGATAGAAATAGACAAAGCAATACAAGGAAAGCCAGATGAAAATTTGAAGCCTAAAGCGCCTGGTATGAAGTACAGACATTATGCTCCAAAGGCTAAATTAAAAATAATCAAGGGAAATAAGCAAAAAACTATTGAAAAAATTAATGAAATAGTACAAAATTATATAGAAAATCAAAAAGAGGTTGCAATACTATCTACAGATGAATTGTGTAGTTGTTTCAATAAAGGTAAAGTGATTTCTTTAGGAAGTGAAAAAAATCTATATGATGTAGCAAGAAATTTATTTGAATCACTTAGAGAATGTGATGATTTAAATGTTGATATTATATTATGTCAGGCTTTTGATGAAAAGGGAGTAGGCCTTGCTATAATGAATAGATTAAATAAAGCAGCAGGTTTTGATATATTAGAAGTATAATTAGGGAGGGAAGGGGGACACCTTTCCTTTTTTATTATATAAAATTTACAATTACAATAGTTAGGAGGTACATTCTTATGAAGATAGCAATAGGCTCAGATCATGGTGGAGTTGATTTAAAAGAAGAAATAAAAAATTATCTAATTACAGAAGGATATGAAGTAAAAGATTTTGGTACTAACTCTACTGAATCATGTGATTATCCTGATTATGCATTACCGGTGGCAGAAGCGGTAGTAGCAAAAGAGTTCGATTTTGGAATTTTAATATGTGGAACAGGTATAGGTATAGGTATCGCAGCAAACAAGGTACCTGGAGTTAGGGCAGCATTATGTTCTGATACTTTTAGTGCTCATGCAACAAGAGAACACAATGATGCTAATATATTAACTCTTGGTCAAAGGGTAGTTGGACCAGGTTTAGCATTAGATATAGTAAAAACATTCTTAAATACTGAGTTCCAAGGTGGAAGGCATCAAAATAGAATTGATAAAATAACAGAGATAGAGAAAAAATATTATGAACAATAAAAAATTAAAATGCTGTAGGAGGAATATAAATGAGTAAAGTAACACAAATAGATCACCCATTAATATTACACAAATTAGCTTTCATAAGAAGTAAGGACACTGGTTCAAAGGATTTCAGGGAATTAGTAGAAGAAGTTTCAATGCTTATGGCCTATGAAGTAACTAGAGATTTAAGCACTGAGGAGGTAGAAATAGAAACTCCAATTTGTAAAACAAAATGTAAGATGTTATCAGGTAAGAAAATGGCTATAGTACCTATATTAAGGGCTGGACTTGGTATGGTAGATGGTATGCTTAAGCTTATACCAGCGGCTAAAGTTGGTCATGTAGGATTATATAGAGATGAAGAAACTCTTCAACCAGTAGAATACTTCTGTAAGCTACCTCAAGATATAGCAGAGAGAGACGTAATAGTAGTAGATCCAATGTTAGCTACAGGAGGATCAGCAGCAGATGCTATAACGATGTTAAAGAAAAGAGGCGCTAAAAATTTAAGACTTATGTGCTTAATAAGCTCTCCAGAAGGTATTGAACTTGTTCAAAAAGCTCATCCTGATGTAGACATATATGTTGCTGGAATAGATGAAAAGTTAAATGAACATGGATACATAGTTCCTGGTCTTGGTGATGCAGGAGATAGATTATTTGGAACAAAATAATTTAATAAATAGAGGGTAGCTTATATATAAGCTACCCTCTATTTGCGGAATTATGGATTATCTTATAAAGCATAGTATTATTTGTTTATTTATATTTAAAAGTGTATAATTAGATAAACATTCCACTTATAAAGAATGTAGAATTAATTAGAATAAAGCCCTAAATATTTAGAAATAGTAATTATATAGTAGTGAAAGAATTAATTTTTAATTTTAATTAGGAGGAACCTAAAATGGATAAGAAAAAAATAATAACTATATTTGGTACTAGGCCTGAGGCGATAAAAATGGCTCCTTTAGTGAAAGAGTTAGAGAAAAGAGAAGGAATTGATTCAAAGGTTTGTGTAACAGCTCAACATAGAGAAATGTTAGATCAAGTTTTAGATTATTTTGATATAGAACCAGATTTTGACTTAAATATAATGAAGAATAAGCAAACTCTAACAGGAATAACTAATAGAGTTTTAGAAGGGTTAGAAGAAATATTTTTACAAGAAAAGCCAGATATGATTTTAGTTCATGGTGATACTACTACTACATTTTCAGGAGCTCTTGCAGCTTTTTATCAACAAATAAAAGTTGGGCATGTAGAAGCTGGGCTTAGAACATTTGATAAGTATTTTCCATTTCCAGAAGAAATGAATAGAAAGCTTACAGGAGCTTTAGCTGATTTACATTTTGCTCCTACTAAAAGTTCAAAATCAAACCTTTTAAGAGAAGGGGTGAATGAATCTGATATTTATATAACAGGAAATACAGTTATAGATGCAATGCTTCATACTGTAAAAGAAGACTATATATTTGAAAATGATATATTAAATAAAATAGATTTTGAAAATAAAAAAGTAATAATGATAACTGCACATAGAAGAGAAAATTGGGGAGAAGGAATAGATAATATCTGCGAAGCTCTGAATAAAATAGTAGATGAAAATGAAGATGTTGAACTTATATATCTAGTTCATTTAAATCCAGTAGTAAAAGATGTTGTTTATAGTAAATTAGGAAATAAAAAAAGAGTACATTTATTACCTCCATTAGATACTAAAGAAACGCATAATTTAATGAATAAATGTTTTATGGTAATGACGGATTCTGGTGGACTACAAGAGGAAGCTCCACACCTAGGAAAACCAGTGTTAGTTCTTAGAGATGTAACAGAAAGACCAGAAGCTGTTGAATATGGTACAGTAAAATTAGTCGGAACCGATATAGATAAGATAGTTCTAGAAGCTAATAATTTAATAAATAACAAAGATGCATATACAAAGATGAGTAAAGCAGCAAATCCATATGGTGATGGTCTAGCATCCAAAAGAATTGCAGATATAATAGAAAAACACTTTAATATAAGAACAGTGGAAATAGAAGAGTTTTTAAGATAAATAAAAAGATAAAATTTTGTGGTTGATTAAAAGGAATAAAGTGGTATAATTAAATTGTGTTAATTGTTTAACAAATTCGACAATTCTGATGATTGTATAGAGGGGGATTTGGAATATGAGAGAAGTTGTAATTGCAAGTGCAGTAAGAACTGCTATTGGTTCATTTGGAGGAGCTTTAAAAGATGTGTCAGCAGTAGATCTAGGTTCATTAGTAATAAAAGAAGCAGTAGCTAAAGCAGGTATAAAAGGCGAATTAGTGGAAGAAGTAGTAATGGGAAATGTAATTCAAGCTGGGCTTGGACAAAATGTAGCGAGACAGGCTGCAGTAAAAGCAGGTTTACCAGTAGAAGTTCCAGCTATGACAATAAATAAGGTGTGTGGTTCAGGATTAAGGACAGTTGCCTTAGCTGCTCAAATGATAAAATCTGGAGATGTAGATATAGTTGTTGCTGGTGGAATGGAGAATATGTCTCAGGCGCCTTATTTATTAAAAACATCAAGATGGGGTCAAAGAATGGGTGATGGGAAAATGGTAGATTCCATGATTAATGATGCTCTATGGGATGCTTTCAATAATTATCATATGGGGGTAACAGCTGAAAATATAGCCAAGGAATGGAATTTATCAAGAGAGGAACAAGATAAATTTGCTTTAAATTCTCAGTTAAAAGCTGAAGCTGCTATTAAAGAAGGTAGATTTAAGGATGAGATAGTTCCAGTAGTTATACCTCAAAGAAAAGGTGAGCCAAAAATAT
Organism: Clostridium mucosae; assembly: GCF_024622765.1. Lineage (NCBI taxonomy): Bacteria > Bacillati > Bacillota > Clostridia > Eubacteriales > Clostridiaceae > Clostridium > Clostridium mucosae. Next base: position 54,986 of record NZ_JANKAF010000010.1, read on the forward strand.
TTGATACTGATGAATACCCAAGGTTTGGTGCTACACTTGAAGGAATGGCTAAATTAAAACCTGCATTTGTAAAAGATGGTACTGTAACAGCTGCCAATGCTTCAGGAATAAATGATGGGGCAGCAGCATTTGTAGTAATGAGTGCAGAGAAAGCTGAAGAATTAGGAATAACTCCATTAGCCAAAATAGTTTCTTATGGACAAAGAGGATTAGAGCCATCAATAATGGGATATGGTCCATTCCATGCGACTAAAAAAGCTTTGGAAGTAGCAAATATTAAAATAGAGGATTTAGATTTAATAGAAGCTAATGAAGCATTTGCAGCTCAAAGTTTAGCTGTAGCAAAAGATTTAAACTTTGATATGAGCAAAGTTAATGTGAATGGAGGAGCTATAGCATTAGGTCATCCAGTTGGAGCATCTGGTGCTAGAATACTAGTTACATTACTTCACGAAATGCAAAAGAGAGATGCTAAAAAAGGTTTAGCAACTTTATGTATAGGTGGAGGAATGGGAACAGCACTTATAGTTGAAAGAAAATAATTGAATAAAAATATAAAAACTCTTGATATACCATCAAGAGTTTTTATATTTAAATGAATTATAATAATATTAATAGATAATAATATTATTACGAAGGGAAATATTAAATAAAATGTAGATTTACTAATAAAGAACTCATATAATAATCAATGTAGCCAGAAATAATATTATTAGAAACTTATAAATTAGTTACTTTGAAGAAAAAAATGCAATTTATGAAAATTTATAAAAAAATTTAGAAAAAAATAATATAAAAAACAAAAAAATGAATAATCAAATAAATGTTTATTCATTTTTAAAAATAATAATAGATAGTTTGATATTAAAAAAAGTTATGAAATCTTGAATAAATCATTTAAAAGGAAAAATATGAAAAAATATTAAGTGGAAAATTCGTATGAAAATGATATCATTGACAAAAATCTATTTCAAAGATATTATAAAAATTCTGAAAAATGAATAATATTCCTTTAATATATACGTATGTGCAGAGAATGGAAAAAAAAGTGAAGTTACTTAAGTAAAATGAATATAGATTCATTTAACAATCAAATATAAAGATTAAATGAGTTAAATGAATTAAAATAAGATTTTCATTAATGTTTTCAGAGTACTATAATAACAAGAGTTAGTTAGGGGTGAGGATAAAATGAGTAGAGAAATGAATAGGTTAATATTTAAGTTGGTAAAATATGATTTAATAGCAGGATTCATTTTTGTACTTATAGTATCTCTTCTGATTGATTTAAAAGTGGCACTTATATTTCTTCTAGGGTTAATGATATCATTATTAAATACAATAGCTAGTGGATTAATTTTAGAATATTCTTTAAGTAACAATAAAAAAACATTATTAGCATTTAGTTATATTATAAGAATAGCTACTATCATTATTATAGCATTGCCATTTTTAAATAACTTAATACAACTAATGGCATATCTTATAGGATATTTATCACATTTTATTTTTATTGTATTCTATTCGATAAGAATAGGGAAAGGAAGTGATTAGGTGGAACCACTAGAACCGATGTGGTCTTATGCTATTGGACCTATAAAAATTGAAATAGTTCCTGAAGTGGTAATGCAGTGGATAACTATTGTTTTAATAGCTCTTATTGCTATATGGGCTACAAGGAATATGAAGCTTAGACCTAATAAAAAACAAGCTGTAGTGGAATATATATACACTATGCTAAAAAATGTAGTTACAGCAAATATGGGAGAAGAATTTTTAGACATTATTCCTTTTATAGGAAGTTTAGGAGTATTCTTATTATTCATGAATTTTACCGGATTAATAGGGCTACCTGTACCTACTAAAAACTTTAGTGTAACAGTAGCTTTAGCTTTAATAACTTTTTATATGGTACAGTTTTATACAATTCGAAAGTATGGTTTAAAAAGTTATTTTGGAGGATATACATTCCCCCTTGCTATAATTACACCAATAAATATACTAGAAAGAATAATGCTTCCTGTATCATTAGCACTAAGATTATTTGGTAATATACTTGCAGCTACATTCTTAGTAGAATTATGTTATGAAGCACTGCATCATATAGGTTTTATAGCGCAAATAGGAATACCTGTACCTTTACATGCGTATTTTGATATTTTTGATGGTGGTATTCAAACAGTAATTTTTGTAATGTTAACCATGATTAATATTAAAATGATAGCAGAACATTCAGGGCATGCAGAACATTAAATTTTAATTAAGTATTATATTAATTTATCAATTATATAATTATTATTTTGTTTTATTATAAAGGAGGATTTTATTATGGAAATATCAATGAGAGCATTAGGAGCAGCTATAGCTGTATTAGTAGGTATAGGAGCTGCTATTGGAATAGGAAATGCAACAGCTAAAGCTGTAGAAGGAATATCAAGACAACCAGAAGCAAGTGGTAAGATCACTACTGCATTAATGCTTGGATCAGCTTTCGCAGAAGCAACTGCTATTTATGGTTTATTAGTTTCAATCCTTTTAATATTCGTTGGAGTAAAATAGTGTTTTAGGGCTCCAGAAGGGAGGAAATAATATATGTTAATGGAAATAAACCCTAGTACCCTTATAGCCACTATAATTAACTTTATTATTCTTTTTGCAGTTCTAAAGTATTTCTTTTTCGATAAAGTTAAGGCTATTATTGATGAAAGGGAAAATCTTATCAATGAACAATTAGATAATGCTGAAGAAGAAGCTGAAAAGGCTAGAATGCTAGCTATAGAAAATGAAAGAATATTAAAAAATGCTAGAGAAGAAGGGAAGTTAATTACAGAAAGACATAAGCAAAAGGCTGAAAAGATATATGATGAGATAGTTGAAGAAGCTAATCAAGAAGCTAAAGTTATCTTAGAAAGAGCTAAAGTTGAAATAAATAGAGAAAAAGAAAAAGTAGAATATCAATTAAAGAAGGAAGCTATAGATTTAGCTATCGAACTTTCTAAAAAGGTTATAGAAAAGAATATAGATGAAGAAAAAAATAGAGAGTTAATCGGAGAATTTATAACTAAGGTAGGTAATTCATAATGTATGAATATTTAGACCGTAGATATGCATTAGCTCTATATGAAGTAGCAGAACAAAAAGGGAAAGTTCAACAGTATCTACAAGATTTACGAGAAATTTGTAACCTTATAGAAACGAATAAGGAATTCTACGAAGTAATTAAGCACCCTCAAATTAGTACTAAAAAGAAAAAAAGAACTTTTATTAATATTTTTAAGGGACATATAGACGAGGAATTATTATCATTTTTATTAATTCTTATAGAAAAAGATAGAATACTTTATTTAAAAGAAAAGCTTAAGGAAATGGAAAAAATAGATTTAGAGAAAAAAAATACTCTAAATGGTATAGTAAAAACTACAGTTCCTTTAAATGAAGAAGAATTCAATAATTTAATAAAAACATTAGAAGAAAAATATAACAAACACATTATATTAGAACAAATTATTGATGAAAGTATTCTTGGTGGAATATATGTAAGAGTTAATAATGATGTTATAGATGGAACAGTTAAATCTAAATTAGATGAACTAAGAGATTTAATGCTTAGAACAGAATAGAGGTGAAGGTATGAATATTAAGCCTGAAGAAATAACTTCCATAATTAAGAAAGAAATAGAAAGATACGAAAAAGAAATTAAGACAGTAGACTCAGGTACTATAATTCAAATTGGTGATGGTATCGCAAGAGTTTATGGATTAGACGATTGTATGGAAGGTGAATTATTAGAATTCCCTAACAATGTTTATGGTATGGCTCTAAATCTAGAGCAAGATAACGTAGGTTGTGTTCTTTTAGGATCAGAAGAAGGAATTAGAGAAGGCGATATAGTTAAAAGAACTAATAAAATTGTTGAAGTACCAGTAGGTGAAGCATTATTAGGAAGAGTAGTTAACTCACTAGGAGAACCTATAGATGGAAAAGGACCAATAAATAATTCTGGTTACAGAGCAATAGAAGTTTCGGCTCCTAGTATTATAGATAGAAGCTCTGTTAATGAACCTTTACAAACAGGAATAAAAGCAATAGACTCTATGATTCCAATTGGTAAAGGTCAAAGAGAACTTATAATTGGAGATAGACAAACTGGTAAGACAGCTATAGCTTTAGATACAATCTTAAACCAAAAAGGAAAAGATGTAATTTGTATATATGTTGCTATTGGACAAAAACAATCAACAGTTGCAAATATAGTTAATACTTTAGAAGAATTTGGTGCATTAGATTATTCAATAGTTGTAAGTGGTACAGCTTCTGAATCAGCTCCATTACAATATTTAGCACCTTATGCAGGATGCAGTATGGGTGAATATTTTATGCATCAAGGAAAAGATGTACTTATAATATATGATGATCTTTCTAAGCACGCAGTAGCTTATAGAACTATGTCATTATTACTTAGGAGACCACCAGGTAGAGAAGCTTATCCAGGAGATGTTTTCTATATCCATTCAAGACTTTTAGAAAGAGCTGCAAAACTTTCTAAGGAAAACGGAGGAGGATCATTGACAGCTCTTCCAATAATAGAAACATTGGCTGGAGACGTAACTGCATATATACCAACTAACGTTATATCAATAACAGATGGTCAAATATTCTTAGAATCTGATTTATTCCATTCAGGACAAAGACCAGCAGTTAACGCTGGTATATCAGTATCAAGAGTTGGTGGAAATGCCCAAATTAAAGCAATGAAACAAGTATCGGGAACTTTAAGACTTGAATTAGCTCAATATAGAGAGCTTGAATCTTTTGCCCAATTTGGTTCAGATTTAGATAAAGATTCTAAAAAGAGACTTGAAAAAGGTAAGAGATTAGTTGAAGTATTAAAACAAGATCAATATTCTCCTATGGCAGTAGAAAAGCAAATTGTAATTTTATATGCAATAGTAAAAGATTTTCTATCAGATATTAAAGTGAGTGATGTTAGAAGATTTGAGAGAGAACTTTTAGAATATATGGATACTCATCATAGAGAATTATTAAAGAAAATAGTAGATGAGAAATCATTGACAGATGATATAAAGGCAGAATTAGAAAACTCTATTGTAGAGTTTAAGAAATTATTCTTACAAGATGCATAGCTTAAATAGCTATGCACTTCTTTAGGAGGTGGAAATTTGGGATCAGCAGGACTTATAGAAATAAAAAGAAGAATAAAGTCGGTTGAAAGTACAAGAAAGATAACAAAAGCTATGAATCTTGTAGCCACTTCTAAACTTAGAAAAGCAAGGAAAGAGCTTAATGATAATGAAGAATACTATAAATTATGTGAAGAGATATTAATTAATTTAATGTCAGCATTACCAGAAGACTATGAAAGTTCTTTCTTTAAGAAAGCTTCTAAAGATTTAGATAAACTATATATTGTTATAGCTTCTGATACGGGTCTTTGTGGAGGCTTCAATGGAAATATAGCTAGTAGCATGAATGAGATGATCAAGGATAAAGGATCAGCTAGAATAGTTGTTGCAGGAAGTAAGGGAATTTCTTACATGAAGAAATATGGATTTGATACAGTTAGAGAATATGTAGAAATTCCAGATATACCTACAATAAGAGAAGTAAGAGCTATATACGATGATGCTTTATATATGTTTAAAACTGGAGAAATAGGTGAAGTTAATATAGTTTTCACAGAATTTAAATCACCTATAAAGCAAGAAGTAAAAATAGAAAGATTATTTCCAATAGATATAGAAAATAAAAAGTCAGAACAATTCTTAATTGAACCTAGTTTAGAAGAGGTTTTAAATTCAAGTTTAGATGTATATTTTAAGAGTAAATTAAGAAGAGCTATGTTGCATTCAAAAGTTAGCGAGCAAAATGCTAGAATGACGGCCATGGATGGAGCAACACAAAATGCTAATGATATATTACAATCCTTAAATCTTAAGTATAATAGAATCAGACAAGGAATGATAACACAAGAGATATCAGAGATTGTAGGAGGCGCAGAAGCTCAAAAATAGCAAGGAGGTATTACTATGCCTGAAAAAGTAGGAAAAGTAGTTCAAGTAATTGGACCAGTAGTAGATATAAAATTTGATTCAGATGCTTTACCTAATATCTATAATGAAATTAGAATAGATATGGGTGATAAACTACTAATAGTGGAAGTTGAACAGCACATGGGAGATGACATTGTTAGAACAATAGCTATGGAATCTACTGATGGATTAAAAAGAGGAATGAAAGCTACTGATATGGGAAGATGTATATCTGTTCCAGTTGGTAGAGAAGTATTAGGAAGAGTATTTAATGTTCTTGGTCATCCTATTGATAATGCTGGAGATGTAGAGATTAAAGAAATGTATCCAATTCATAGACCAGCACCAAGCTTTAAGGAGCAGGCTTTAGAACCACAAATGTTTGAGACTGGAATAAAAGTTATAGATTTATTAGCTCCTTATCAAAAAGGTGGAAAGATAGGATTATTTGGAGGAGCAGGTGTTGGTAAGACAGTTCTTATACAAGAATTAATAAATAACATAGCAAAAGAACACGGAGGTCTTTCTGTATTCACAGGGGTTGGTGAAAGATCAAGAGAAGGTAATGATCTATATTATGAAATGAAAGAGTCAGGAGTTATAGATAAGACTGCTTTAGTATTTGGACAAATGAACGAATCACCAGGAGCGAGAATGAGGGTTTCATTAACAGGGCTAACTATGGCTGAATATTTTAGAGATAAGGGTCAAGACGTTCTTCTATTTATAGATAATATATTTAGATTTACTCAAGCAGGATCAGAAGTTTCTGCTTTATTAGGAAGAATTCCTTCAGCGGTTGGATATCAACCAACTCTTGCAACTGAAATGGGAGCACTTCAAGAAAGAATAACATCAACAAAAAATGGAGCAATCACATCTGTTCAAGCAGTATATGTTCCAGCTGATGACCTTACAGACCCAGCTCCAGCTACAACATTTACTCACCTTGATGCAACAACTGTTTTATCAAGAAGCATTGCTGAGCTTGGAATATATCCAGCTGTAGATCCTTTAGAATCAAACTCAAGAATATTAGATCCAAGAGTAGTAGGAAAAGAACACTATGATATAGCTACAGAAGTAAAGAATATTCTAGAAAGATATAAAGAATTACAAGATATAATTGCAATTCTAGGAGTAGATGAATTATCAGATGAAGATAAAAAAGTTGTTGCTAGAGCAAGAAGAGTTCAAAGATTCTTATCACAACCATTTACAGTAGCTGAACAATTTACAGGTATGCAAGGAAGATATGTGCCAGTAAAAGAAACTGTAAGAGGATTCAAGGAAATTTTAGAAGGTAAACACGATGATCTACCAGAATCAGCTTTCTTATTTGTAGGATCTATAGAAGAAGCTATAGAAAAAGCTAAGACCTTAAGATAGGGGATGGAATTATGAGTAAAACTTTTGAAGTAAGTATAATCTCCCCAGGAAAAGAACCATTAAAATTAGAAGTTGAAAGTTTAATTACTTCAACTAAAGATGGTGAAATTGAATTCAAAGCAAATCATGCTCCTATAATATTAAGTACTATACCAACTACTACATTGATAATCAATGGGAATAAGAAAGAAAAAATATTTACATCATCAGGAATAATATATTTAAAAAATAATGAATTAAAATTCTGTTGTGATGCTGTAGAGAGAGAATCTGATATAGATGTAGATAGAGCAGGAAAGTCAAAGGAAAGAGCGGAAAAAAGGTTAAAAGAAGGCAAAAATATAGATATTGAAAGAGCTAGAAGAGCATTGGCGAGAGCTAATGCAAGGATTGGTACTATAAGTATGTATCATTAGCTTTAAATAGAGGGATAAAAGATAATTTCTTTTATCCCTCTATTTTTATGATCAATTTCCATTTGTATAAATAGTGACAATTAATCACAAATTTCAACTAAATCTATATATTATATTATAGCTATTAATTTTGAATAAAAAAAAATAAACTGGACAATAATTAAATAGAAAGGTAGGGGGATATTGTGAAGAATATTATGAAATTAATGTTTGTTATAAGCTTATCTTTATTAATTATTGGTGCAGTTCCAATTAAATCTGAGTTATTCTCAGATAATTTTGATTTTATGGAAACTGAATTTATAGAAACAAGTGATTTTATTCAAAATGGTATCAAGGTAGAATATAGTATAAGCCAACCTATTAATAAAGAGTTTTCTTTACTTAAAGAGAACTTTAAAAAAAGTTTTGGAGAAAATGTACAATCTAATGAAAATATAATTGTTTATAAAGATTCAATTAAAGAAATAAAGGCAATATTATGGAGTAATAATGAAAATACTAAAGTTCAAATTAGTTATATAAATAATGATAAAAATGCTAATACTTTTCAATTAAAGAAAGAAATAAAACAAATACAAAATATTGCAGCAAAAAATATAAAATATTTTAATTTTATAAAGGTAAAAATAATAGAAGATCAAAAGCAGAATCTTTTAGATATACTAAAGAACAATATAGATATGGAAACTCTGGAAGTATTAAATATTCATAATGGGTCAGTAGGAAAAGCAGAGCTATACGATGGAAGTAAAATTAATATGGGTTTTACTAAATATGATACAGGAGAATATTTAATTATTGGAACACCAGTGATATTCGTAACATACTAACAATTCATTATGGAGGACAATATGGAAAAAATTATAGTTGAAGGTGGTAATAAACTAAGTGGTGAAGTGAATATTAGTTTAGCTAAAAATTCTGTTTTACCAATAATAGTTGCAAGTATTTTAAGTCAAAATGATATAATTATTCAAAACGCGCCTATGTTAGAAGATGTAGTGGTTTTAACCGATTTATTATCTGGAATGAATTGTCGGATTTATAATGAATCAAATGGCAATCTTAAAATAAACACTTCTAATATTAAAGTAACAGATATGAATAGTGAACTAATAAGAAAAATGAGAGCATCATTCTTAATTATGGGTCCTACGTTAGCTAGATTTGGAAGATGTAAAATATCAATGCCAGGAGGCTGTAATATAGGGAGTAGACCTATTGATTTGCATTTAAAGGGCTTTAAACTTTTAGGTGCAGATATTGAAATGGGACATGGTTTTGTGGAAGCTAAAGCAAAGAAACTTAAAGGAAATAGAATATATTTAGATTTTCCATCCGTTGGTGCAACTGAAAATATATTGATGGCATCTGTTTTAGCAGAAGGGACAACGATTATTGAAAATGCAGCTGAAGAACCAGAAATATGGGATTTAGCAAACTTTCTGAATTCAATGGGAGCAAAAGTTCACGGAGCTGGAATGGGGAAAATAACAGTAGAAGGTGTCAAAGAATTAAAAGGAGTAACTTATAAACCAATATATGACAGAGTTGAAGCAGGAACATTTATGGTAGCAGCAGCTATAACAAATAGTAAGATAACTATAAATGGAGCCAATGAAGAACAATTAAGACCCACTATAGAAAAGTTAAAAGAATGTGGGGTAAAATTTGAGAATATAAGAGAGGATGTTATCCTAGTTGATGGAACCGGAAAAAAGAGCCCTGTTGATATAAAAACATTGCCTTATCCTGGATTCCCTACAGATATGCAAGCACAAATGATGACATTATTTGCTGTGACAAAAGGATCAAGTATTATAACAGAAACTGTATTTGAAAATAGATTTATGCATGTTGCTGAGTTAGTAAGAATGGGCGCTAGCATAAAGATAGATGGAAGAACTGCAATAATAGAAGGTGTTGAATCGCTAACTGGCTGTGAGGTGAAAGCTACAGATTTAAGAGCTGGAGCAGCTATGATACTAGCAGGACTAGTGGCACAAGGTGAAACTGAAATTAGTGACATATATCACATCGATAGAGGTTATGTGAATATAGAGGAGAAATTTAGAGGATTAGGAGCTAATATATATAGGGTTGACAGATAAATATATTTTAATTGCTATATTCGCCTAAATAAAGAACTTAGAATTGAATCTAGGTTCTTTATTTTTATATATTACTTAAAGTAACTTAACATAAAAAATAAAAAATAAAGTATACTTAATAAATTTTCACATATATTAAATTGTATTTATTTAATTTAGGAGGTTATGTTATTGAAAAATAAATTAAATTCAATAGAAGGATTGGTATCTCTTATTTTTTTTAGCGCTCTAGTTTTAATATCTATGATTGTAATTCCAATGCTTGTAATTAAGTCTTCTCCAGTCAGTGCACTTGAAGAAAAGCAAGTAGATAATACTAATGTAAATAATAAAGTGGAAGAAGTTAACTTTGTAACTTTAGCTGGAAATGATGTTATAAAAGTTCATTTAACAAAGGAGGACAAAATAATAGAAGTTCCTTTAGAAGAATATGTAAAGAGTGTAGTATCAGGTGAAATGCCAGCTAGCTTTGAATTAGAAGCTTTAAAATCACAGGCTATAGCAGCAAGGACATATGTAGCTGCAAAAAGAGCTAGACCTTGTAATGAAGCTAAAGGAGGAGATGTATGTGATACTACTCATTGTCAAGTATATATAACTAAAGAAAGTAGATTAGAAAAATGGGGAGATAAAGGAAATGAATACTGGGCGAAAGTATCAGAAGCTGTTGATGCAACAAAAGGTATGGTTTTAACATATGATAATGAATTAGTACAATATCCACAATTTTTCTCTACAAGTTCAGGAATGACAGAAAATGCTGTAGATGTATTTTCAAGTAATGTTCCTTATTTAGTATCTACAGAAAGTAAAGGAGAAGAAATAGCACCTAAATTTACAAGTGAGTTCCCATTTGATATATCTAAATTTGTAAGTGATATTAATTCGAAATATAAAGATGCAAAAATAAGTGAGGGAAGTTTACAAAATGACATAGAAATCTTAAGTAGAAGTGAAGCTGGTGGGGTAAAGGAAATAAGATTTGGAGGAGTAAAAGTTAAAGGGTCAGATTTTAGGCTAGCATTTGGATTAAGTTCAACTAATTTTCAATTTAGTATAAGTGGTAATCAGATAATATTTAATTGCAAAGGATACGGTCATGGTGTTGGTATGAGTCAATGGGGAGCAAATGTTATGGCGAGAGATGGAAAGGGATATGAGGAGATATTAAAGCATTACTACACTGGGATTGAATTAAAAGAGTTGAAATTTAATTAATTATTATTTATTTATTTAAAAGTAAGAGGCGTGTAGATAACCTGATTCCTTAAAACATAAATATATTATACGGGAGTAAGATATAAGGCTATATGAAGTAGCGCTATATCTTACTCCTTTTTTATTTTAAGATAATAAAATTTTAATTAATTAATCTTATTAATTATTGATTTTGAGGAGCATTATTAGAATTGTTGGTAAATGTAGAAATTTGATGCAAATAAATCCAATATTGATTGTATTAATTTAGTATAACTGGCAAGAATACAAAAAGGAGGTGTTGATATGGACCAAAATAAGAAAGATAAGGTAAAAGACTTTTTCAGAAAGGAGGGCTTTTATTTAGTACTATTCCTTTGTTTATGTGTAATTGCAACTGTTGCTGTTGTTACAACAAAGAAAAATAAAGCATTAGAACAAAGTAATAAATCACAAAATGAATTTACTTTAAATGTTGATGATAAAGCAACTTCAGAAGTACAAAAACAAAATGCTGATAGAGTTGAAAATACTCAAAATAATGAATTAGCAGAAGAAGAACAAAATGAAGTAGCATCTGCAGAAGAGGATGTTAATGTTTCTACAGGAACTAATGTAGAAGTGAGTTTTGCAAATCCTTTAGACGGATCAATTGCAAGAGGATATTCTTATCCAAAACCACAAGCCATGAGTGATGGAAGTAGTAGAAATATTAGAGGAATAGACGTAAAAGCTAGCGTTGGAACAGAAGTTAAAGCCGCAGCTGTTGGCGAAGTAAAAGAAGTTTCAAGCAAAATCGAAGAAGGAAATTATGTAGTTATTGCCCATGCAAATGGATTATATACAAAGTATTGTAATTTATCCAAGGACATAAGGGTAAACGTTGGGGATAAAGTAACAGAAGAAACTGTTATAGGAACTGTAGGAGATAGTTCTAAAATATTTACAAATGGTGAATTTGGTGAACATTTAAATATTCAAGTTCAAGATGTAGATGGAAAAGACTTAGATCCAACAGCATATTTTACATTTAGTCAAGAATAATAAACATTCATCAGTCATTAATCTAAAATGACTGATGAATAATATTAAAATTTTATAGTCGCGTATTAATAAGTTATTCAAAGGGAGGTAATATTTTGAAAGATTATATAGAAGAAAGAGTTTTAGAAGTAGCAAAATATATTATAGATTCAAAAGATACAATCAGAAAAACTGCAAAAGTATTTGGAGTAAGTAAAAGTACTATTCATAAAGATATGACAGAAAGATTACCTAAGATAAATCCAGCTATAGCAGAACAAACTCATTCAATACTAGAATTAAATAAAGCTGAAAGACACATAAGAGGTGGAAAAGCTACCAAGATGAAATATAAGACTGCAGAGTAGTAATTGATTACAAAATTAAATACAAATATATTGAAGGATTACCATATTCCATATATAATAAGAAATAGAGCGAATATTGTAAAATAAGAGAGATTTCAAATATTATATAGTGCGAATAGAGTAGGAGTGAACAAGGAATGTGGTTTTGGAGAAGTAGGAGCGATTTAGGAATAGACTTAGGTACAGCGACTGTTTTAGTTTATGCAAAAGGTAAAGGAATAATATTAAAAGAACCGTCAGTTGTTGCAATAAATAAGAATAATAATAAAGTGCTTGCAGTTGGTGAAGAAGCAAGGAAAATGATTGGAAGAACTCCAGGTAACATTGTTGCGGTAAGACCGCTAAGAGATGGGGTTATATCAGATTATGATATAACAGAAAAGATGTTAAAAGAATTCATTAAAAAGGCGTATGGAAAGAGTAAGATTACAGCTCCTAAAGTAATGGTATGTGTTCCATCCCAAGCAACGGAAGTTGAAAAGAGGGCAGTAATTGATGCTGCAAGAAACTCTGGCGCTAAAAAAGTTCATTTAATAGAAGAACCCTTAGCTGCTGCAATAGGGGCAGGATTAGATATAACTAGGCCAAGTGGATCTATGGTGGTAGATATTGGTGGAGGTACTACTGATATAGCTGTAATATCACTTGGTGGAGTTGTTGTAAGATCATCTATTAAGGTAGCAGGTGATACTTTTGATGATGCAATAATAAAATATGTAAGAAATAAGTACAAGATAATGATAGGTGAGAAAACAGCAGAAGAATTGAAGGTGACTATAGGATCAGCATTTAAGGGATCAAGAAACTTAAATGCAAATATGAAGGGAAGAAATTTAATTACTGGGTTACCAGATGAGCTTTCTATTTCAACAGATGAAATAATATATGCATTAAAAGAATCAGTATCTTTAATTGTTGAAAGAGTTAAATCTGTATTGGAAAAAACACCACCTGAACTTGCTGCTGATATAATAGAGAGAGGGATACTAATGACAGGTGGAGGCTCTTTATTAGATGGATTAGATAAGCTAATAGAACATGAAACTGGGGTTACTGTTGAAGTTGCAAACAATTCAGTAGAAGCAGTAGCCGAGGGAACAGGCAAGGTCTTGGGATATTTAGACAAAATAGATACAAATTCTTCAGACAATGAAATATCATTAGTTGAGTAAATTATAGATACAATTAAATACATATATTAAATAGATAAAATTGTTAAAGGGGAGTTTAAAAACTCCCCTTTTGGTTGTGAGCAAGGTTATATGCATGAATAATGGCAGATGATATTATTTTTGACATTTCCATGACTAAATGCAGACGAATACTTCTAGATGTAAAAAATTCAGCATTTTCACTAGAATCAATAATACCGATTATAGAAGCTATACCAACGTCAGGTAAATTTTTACCGACCCCTTTTCCAGGATGTATTGGATAATCTCTAGTATGTATTTCGCCAATAGAACTAGCTTCACCTAGGCAGGCATCTATTCCTATGATTAAAGCTTTGGGATGCAATTTATTAATTTCATTTAATCTATTATTTATATTAAGAGCATGTATTGGAGACTCTATAGTTCCGTACACTGGAAGAGGGAAATTTTTTTCTTTTAAAAATGTACCAACCATTGGACCTAAGCAGTCACCAATGCACTTATCAGTACCTATACATACAATTACAGTATTATTCGTAATATAGTCTTTGATAAATTTTGCTATTTCAATATGAGAATTATAAGAATTATATAATACTTTATGCTTCACTAAAAATTCACCTCCGCTTATACAATATATGTTTTGAAACTAATAAATATAATAAAATGTATAAAAAAACATAAAAAGGAAATTAATTAAATAAAAGGAGATGAATAAATATGAAAAAAATATTTTCTTATATAATTACTATAATTCTTGGAGCAAGTATCCCTATCTATTATCTATTAGTATGGAATCCATTAAAAAGTGAAGATGTTATAAGTAATAATTCTAAGGAAGTAACTACCGAAAAAAAACTACATAGTGATGAAACTCTAAATGAGCAAGATATATCAAAAGAGGAGAAGCAAAAAAAAGTAGATAATAATTTAAAAAGATTTAATATTAAAGAGGAATCTAATAATAATATTAATTCTAATGAAAATATAATAGAAAGTGATAGCAAAATAGAAGGGTTAACAATAAAGGAAAGTGATATTGAAAATAATTTATTTGCAGAACTTGAAAAAAGTGAAAAGTTAGAAGTAGATAGAATGTTAAAAAGTTTATCTATTATAGATATAGTTAAATTAAATGATCATTTTTCTAATAAATATGATAATGATAATGTAAAAGAAGGGATTTTATTAGTAAAAAAGAGAATGTCGCTATTGGATTATGAAGAATTTATGGAGATTATAAGTAGATATATTGATTTAAATATTATTGAAGACGAAGTTTAATATTTTAAATATTAGTCAGAATATATATTTCAGTTTTAGAGTAAAAATTGAATAATCAGTAATATTAAATAGGTAATTATATTACTTTGAATGAATTAAATTTTAGGACAATATAAGACAATAAAAAATGATATTAGTATTAAATAGGAGAAAATTAAAGAAATATAGAAAATGATGAATATAATCTTGTTAAATGAGTGAATAACGCACTTGAAATTAGTATGCAATAAATATATACTAGTCATTGTCAGTTGAGGCGATAATGTTTACTTAACTGAAATTAAATAAATTTTAATGGGGGAGTTCCCGAGTGGCCAAAGGGGGCAGACTGTAAATCTGTTACGTTTCGTTTCGATGGTTCGAATCCGTCCTCCCCCACCATATAAAATTTGTTTAGAATGAAATAATAATATGCTGGCATGGCTCAACGGTAGAGCAGCTGACTTGTAATCAGCAGGTTGTAGGTTCGATTCCTATTGCCAGCTCCATAAAATGGGGGAGTTCCCGAGTGGCCAAAGGGGGCAGACTGTAAATCTGTTACGTTTCGTTTCGATGGTTCGAATCCGTCCTCCCCCACCATTTTATAATATTAATATGGAAGCATAGCTCAGCTGGGAGAGCATCTGCCTTACAAGCAGAGGGTCACAGGTTCGATCCCTGTTGTTTCCACCATTTTAAAAAATAAATATGCTGGCATGGCTCAACGGTAGAGCAGCTGACTTGTAATCAGCAGGTTGTAGGTTCGATTCCTATTGCCAGCTCCAATAATATGGGGGAGTTCCCGAGTGGCCAAAGGGGGCAGACTGTAAATCTGTTACGTTTCGTTTCGATGGTTCGAATCCGTCCTCCCCCACCAAAAAAGACAAGAATTCTTGTCTTTTTTTTATTTGTAAATAAGCTAGAACTTTATAATTAAAAAGTTTAAATATGCAATGAATTTATATTTTTTAGTTGACTATGAATATTAAAAGTGATATACTCTAAAAGGTAAAATTTGATATTAGTTCTTATCCAGAGAGGCGGAGGGAAATGGGCCCGATGAAACCCGGCAACCTACTTCATTAAAGTTGAGTGTGGTGCCAATTCCTGCAAAGTAATTTTGCAAGATAAGAAAGATTAAGATTTTTAACATCTCTTCTTATCGAAGAGATTTTTTTATTTTATAAATTAATTTAGTTTAGAATTAATATAGTTTAGAATTAATATCAAATAAAATGAAAGGAGAAATGGAAATGAAAAGATTATTTACATCAGAATCAGTTACAGAAGGGCATCCAGATAAAATTTGTGATCAAATTTCAGATGCAGTATTAGATAGTATTTTAGCTAAGGATCCTATGGCAAGAGTTGCTTGTGAAACAGCAGTTACGACAGGAATGGTACTAGTTATGGGTGAAATATCAACTAAGTGCTATGTTGATATTCCAAAGTTAGTTAGAGAAACAGTAAAAGAAATTGGATATGATAGAGCTAAATATGGTTTTGACTGTGAAACATGTTCAGTTTTAACATCAATAGATGAGCAATCAGGCGATATAGCTATGGGAGTAGATGAAGCTTTAGAATCAAGATCAGGAGAAAAGGA
Source organism: Clostridium mucosae (assembly GCF_024622765.1). Taxonomy (NCBI): domain Bacteria; kingdom Bacillati; phylum Bacillota; class Clostridia; order Eubacteriales; family Clostridiaceae; genus Clostridium; species Clostridium mucosae. The sequence goes on from NZ_JANKAF010000010.1 coordinate 71,567, forward strand.
TGATGTTGAATCAGTTGGAGCTGGAGATCAAGGTATGATGTTTGGTTTTGCAACGAATGAAACAGAAGAATATATGCCATTACCAATAGCTATGGCTCATAGATTATCAAGAAGATTATCAGAGGTAAGAAAGAACGGAACTTTACCATACTTAAGACCAGATGGAAAGACTCAAGTTACTGTTGAATATGATGATAATAAGGTTGTAAGAATAGATGCAATAGTAATATCAACACAACATAGTGAAGAGGTATCTCAAGAGCAAATAAGAAAAGATTTAATGGAACATGTAATTAAAGCTGTAGTACCAGCTGAACTATTAGATGATAGTACTAAGTATTACATTAATCCAACTGGAAGATTTGTTGTTGGTGGGCCACAAGGAGATAGTGGATTAACTGGAAGAAAGATAATAGTTGATACCTATGGTGGATATGGAAGACACGGTGGGGGTGCTTTTTCAGGAAAAGATCCAACTAAGGTTGATAGATCAGCAGCTTATGCAGCTAGATGGGTTGCTAAGAACTTAGTTGCAGCAGGAATTGCAGATAAATTAGAAATTCAATTAGCTTATGCTATTGGAGTAGCTAAGCCTGTATCAATAGAAATAGATACATTTGGAACAGGAAAGAAATCAGAGGAAGAAATAGTTTCAATAGTTGAAAAAGTATTTGATTTGAGACCAGGCGCTATAATAAGAGGTTTAGAATTAAGAAGACCAATTTACAAGCAAACAGCTGCATATGGTCACTTTGGAAGAAATGATTTAAACTTACCTTGGGAAGCTTTAAATAAGGTAGAAGAAATAAAAAAATATATTTAAAATAAAAAATGCTCCAATTTAGGATTGGAGCATTTTTTATTTATACTAGTATTTTACCAGAAACTATTACATTTTTTATGTTTATATCTTCGTCAAATAAAACTAAATCAGCATCGTAGCCTTCTTTTACAAGACCTTTTCTATCTTCAACTTTACAATGTCTAGCAGCATTGAAAGTAGCCATTTTTACAGCTTCATTTAATGGAAGACCAACATTTTTATATACATTTTTAATTGCCTTATCTAAAGTCAAGATTGAACCCGCTAAGCTTCCACTTAAAAGCCTTGCAGCACCGTCTTTAACAACAACATCTTGACCACCTAATGTATACATTCCATTAGGCATTGCACAAGCCATCATAGCATCAGTAACTAATAATACTTTATCAGTTGTCTTTTGATTATAAGCTATTCTAAGTGATGGATATGATATATGAATACCATCAGAAATTGTTTCTGTAGTTATCTCGCTATCAAATATAGCGCCTACAACTCCAGGTTCCCTATGAGCAAATGGTGTCATTGCGTTAAATAAATGAGTTGAGTGACAGCAGCCACATTTAATGCCTTCCATAGCTTCGTCATAGGTAGCTTTTGTATGTCCAATAGAGCAAACTATTCCTTTTTTTGACAATTCCTTTATTAATTCTTTAGCACCAGGAACTTCAGGGGCAATTGTTATTGATACGACAGCATCTTCAGCATCTCCGACAAGAGCATTAAAGTTCTCAAGAGTTGGAGGAATTAAAAAATTAGGATTTTGTGCACCAATAGCTTTTGGACTAATGAAAGGACCTTCAAGGTGAGCTCCTAAAACAATAGCGCCATCAGTACCATTTTCTTTAGCTTCTTTTATAACACCCATAGATTTTCTTACATCATCTACTGATACTGTCATTGTAGTTGGAGTGAAAGCAGTAGTCCCATGCTTAACTATAGTTTTAGAAATTTCATTTATTGCTTCAAATGTACCATCCATTGTGTCATGTCCACCTGCACCGTGGATATGAACATCTATAAATCCTGGAGATAGATATAGACCTTCTGCGTCTATTACTTCAGAATCATTAATATTACTAGGATTTATTTCCTTTATTTTTCCATTTTCGATTAAAACGGATCCTTTTTCTATCTTATCAAGATATACTATATTACAATTTTTAATTAACATATGAGCACCTCCACATTTTTTTATATAAATTTCAATTAAAAGCTATAGCATTAAAAGCTAGAATGGTATAAATAGCTATAAAACGTATTCAAAAATAGTATAAAATTGAAATAATATAAAGCTTATTATTTATATAAGTTAGTACACTTATTTATTTAATTATAGCACACTAAATATAGTATAATTAATATAAATGTATAATCTTTATTACAACTTATATATGATATAATTATATAATAAAAATAGTGAGATTAAAATATTATTGGAAGATTTGGAGAGATAACATGGAATGTCTAAACGGAATAGTAGAATCTATTGTATTCAAGAGTGATGATACAGGGTATGTTGTATCAAAAGTAAGGATAGATAAAGATTGTATAAATGCAGTTGGAATAGTTCCTTTTTTAAAAGAAGGGCAACATGTTAAGTTAAAAGGGCAATGGGTACTTCATAAACAATTTGGACGTCAGTTTAATATAGAGGAATATGAAGAAGTATTACCAAATTCCGTAGAAGGAATAAAAAAATATTTAAGTACAGGTATAATTCATGGAATAGGTCCTATAACTGCTAAAAAAATTGTGGATAAATTTAAAGAAGAAACTTTAGATATATTAGAAAATCACATTGAGAGACTTCAAGAAATTGAAGGTATTGGTGAAAAAAAATTTAGGATAATTTATGAATCTTATATAGAACAAAAGGATTTAAAAGATATAATAATTTATTTCCAAGGCCATGGTATGACTACCAATCAATGTATAAAAATATATAAAAAGTTCGGTGTAGATGCCAAGGCTATTGTATCAGAAAATCCTTATATTCTTTGTGATGAGATTTCAGGAATAGGATTCATAACGGCAGATAGAATAGCCAAAAGCTTAGGGATAGAGTCTATTTCACCATTTAGAATACAAAGTGGAATAAGATATATATTAAATCAATTTTCAGCATCAGGTAATACATACATGCCTAAAAGTAATTTAATTGATGAGGTATCTAAAATATTAGGTGTACCAGGGCAAATGGTAGAAGAAAACTTATATAACTTAGCATTAGAAACAAAAATAAAAATAGAGAAAATTAATGACATAGAAGCAGTTTTTTCTTTACCATATTATTATTGTGAATTAGGTGTTACAAATAAGATAATAACATTAAGCATAGAAAATTTTAGAACGATAAATTCAGATGTTGAATTCGAGATAGAAGCATTTGAAAGAAAAAATAAAATAAAATTTGCAAATTCCCAAAGAGAGGCTATCGTAGGTGCTTTTGAAAATGGTATAGAGATAATAACTGGAGGGCCTGGAACTGGAAAAACTACAATTATAAAATCTATCATAGAAATATATGAAAATAATGGCATGAAGGTTTTATTAGGAGCACCAACAGGAAGAGCAGCTAAGAGAATGACTGAATCTACTGGTAGAGAAGCAAAAACAATTCATAGATTATTAGAAATGGGAGTAAGTGAAGATGAAAATTCTTATTATGGAAAGGGAGAATCGGAACCTTTAGAGGCTGATGTAATTATAATAGATGAGGCATCTATGATAGATATAATGCTTATGCATAGTTTACTTAAGGCAATAAAGCTTGGAACAAGATTGATAATAGTTGGTGACGTAGATCAATTGCCATCAGTTGGTGCAGGAAATGTGCTAAAGGATTTAATAGAAAGTAACTTTATAAAAGTTGTAAGGCTTAAAGATATTTTTAGACAAGGGGAAGAAAGTCTTATTGTAACAAATGCACATAAAATTAATAATGGTGAAATGCCATATATAAATAGAAGGGATGGAGATTTCTTCTTTGAAAATAAAGAAGATGTAGATTTAATACTAAATACCATAATAGATTTAATAAATAGAAGATTACCTAACTTCAAAAAATCATGGGATAAATATAGAGATATTCAAATATTAACACCTACAAGAAAAGGTATATTAGGAGTGCAAAACTTAAATAATAAACTTCAAGAAGTTTTAAATCCTAAGTCACCTAGCAAAAAAGAGAAAGAATTGAAAGAAGTTGTTTTTAGAGAAGGTGATAAAGTAATGCAGACTAAAAATAATTATTCTTTAAAATGGATTAGAGTCAATGGAAGTGGGGAGAATGAAGGTGTAGGCGTTTTTAATGGAGATATGGGCTTTATTCAAAGCATAAATGAAGAGGAAAAAACAATTACTATAATTTTTGATGATGAGAGAAAAGTAATTTATGATTACATATATTTAGATGAATTAGAGTTAGCATATGCAATTACTATACATAAAAGCCAAGGAAGTGAGTTTAAAGTAGTAATTACTCCTGCGTTTATGGGTTCACCATTATTAATGAATAAAAATTTATTATATACAGCTATAACTAGAGCAAAAGAGCTTGTAGTAGTTGTAGGTATTCCAAAAGCTTTAAAGTATATGGTATCTAATACAAGAAGTATGGAGAGATATTCTTCACTTAGAGATAGAATAATAGATATTACAAATCAAGATATGTTTAGTGAATAAATAAGGAGAGGTTAAATGTTAGATAAAAAATTAATAAACCTAAAAGAGTTTAATAATTGTACATCTAAGATAAATAAATGGTATACAAAACAATCAAAAATACTAACTATAATAACTAATCCATATAATAGTACATCTATATTTTTACCCTTAATAAAATTGCTACTAGAACAAAATAAGAAAGTATTATATGTGTGGTCAGGAACAAATTTTAATAAAGAAATAATAGAAAATTTAAAAAATAGTAATTATAAATTTAAATATTCATATATAGAAGAAAATGAAGGAAATGATGATTTAGTTTTTGTAAATTTTAAAAATATTAATAAAATAAATAATTGTTATGAATTATGTATAATTGATGATATAAGTATATATTCAGTTATTTCAAAAGAGGAGTTTAGACAATCTGTTGAATACTTATATTTATGTAGTAAAAGAATGATAATATTTTCTATAGAAAAAGTAGTTAATATGGGAAGATTAATATCTGTTTCCGATTTAACTAGAGATAAACCATTTGTAGAGCCTAGAATAATCGTAACTAGAGTAAAATTAGATGAAGATATGCCTTATACACTATATGATTATTTAATGTGGTTTAAAAATGATAATCGTAAGGTTATAATATATGTTCCTAATGAAGAAAAAATTAATAAATTATTCGATTATTATACACAAGAACTAAAGATAAAGGATGTAAAGATAATTAAATTTTTTAGGGGAGAAAATTTAAGGAAAATAGATCCTTTATATAAATTAAAAAATAAAAGTGTTTTTGTAATTACGAATAATATTAGAGAATATAAAATAGACTCAGAAAATATAGATATAGTTGCATTATTCTCAGATGAAATATTCTATAGTTATAAAAAAATAATATATTTTTGTGCTGAAGTAGGAAAAAATATAAAGGGTAATAAAATAGGAGAAGTGATTTTAGTTGGAAAGGAAATATCAGAAGATATGGATCTGGCTAAAGAAATAACAAGGGGATATAATAAAGAAATATGGGAAAAAGGATTATTGAACTATTAAGAGAAATCATAGATGAGTTTCTGGATATAATATACCCGCCTACAACTAAATGTATTTCCTGTGATAATGAAGTTATAGGATTATGCCCAATATGTAAAAGTAAAATAATGAGAGTAAGGGAAGAATCTAAAATATTATCATACGGATATTACAGTGGAGTAATGAAAAAATTAATACTTGAGTTTAAATACAATAAAAATTTTCTAGCTGGAAATATATTAGCAGATTATTTATGTGAGTTAATAAGTGAAAATAATATCAAAGCAGATGCAATATTTTTTATTCCTAGCAGTAAAAAAGCTTTAAAAGATAGAGGATTTAATCAATGTGAGTTTATGGCGCAAAAGATAAGTAGAAGACTAAATAAACCAATATATAGAGATTTAATTAAAGTGAAAAATATAAAAGAACAAAAAACTTTATCACGGGAAGATAGATTAAAAAATATAGAAGGTGCCTTTGATGTTAAAAGTGATAAAAATATAAAAAATAAAAATATAATTTTAATAGATGATGTAATAACAACAGGAGCAACGTTAATTGAATGTGAAAAACTACTAAAAAAAAGTGGTGCTAAATCTATAAAAATGTTGACAGTTGCAAAAAGTTATATATAATAATAATGTAAAGTCTAGGTCTGTGGATGAAAGTCGATGCCAGTCGCAGGCGAAACGATCCACGTAAGTTTGGAAAAATTCCTAATGAGCATGGTGCGGTATAGAAGTAAGTCCTACCAAGAAAATTGAGAGGGTTAGTAGTGAGAGGTTAATTCCGAGTAGCAAAAGCTCCAGTAGGCGAGTGTGGGGGCAAAATCCAGGTCAGCTAGCTTTATAAAAAATAGCCATTAGTGTTTGCTAATGGCTATTTTTTATGTATATAAGAGTATAAAAATTTAAAAAATTTTCAAAATTAAAATATATAAAACAAGGAGTAAACAGAAGATTTATTGAGTAAAATAAAGTGAATTTTCTGCCAATTAATCATATTACTCTTGATTGAGAAGGTTTGTAAGTAGTATAATATAATCATAAAACAAATAATTTTAACACTACTGAGTAAGGTTTAAGCTTATAGAGAGGGGATGAACTTATATGAGAGTTTCAGTAATAGCAAAAAATACTACAGCAACACCAGCGTTAAAAGAAATGGTTGAGAAAAAGCTTTCCAAGGTAAAAAGATATTTTGATCCAGAGGTAGAAGCAAAGACTACTTTATCAGTGCAAAAAAATAAACAAAAGGTAGAAATAACAATACCATTTAATGGAATAGTTTTAAGAGCTGAAGAATCAACTGAGGATATGTACAAATCAATTGATTTAGTAGTTGCAAAGCTAGAAAGACAAATTAGAAAACAAAGAACGAAATTATCTAGAAGAAACCATGAGTCATTAAGATTCCCACAATTAGATGAAGTTGCTTTAAGTGACGAAGTTGCAGAAGCAAATGGAGAAGTTGTTAAAGTTAAAAAATTTGGAGTTAAGCCTATGTCTATTGAAGAAGCAGTACTTCAAATGGAGTTAGTAGGACATAATTTCTTTGTATATCAAGATTCAGAAGCAAATAAGATATGCGTTGTATATAAGAGAAAAGATGGAGATTATGGATTATTAGAACCAGATTATATTTAAAATTTTACGAATAGTATTTTTAATTAATAAAAGGAAGTGCAATGCACTTCCTTTTTAGTTATAATGTTATTAAAAGTAACATATTTATTGAATTAATTATTAGTAAAATGGTATAATTTATAAATGAAATTCAATAAATAAAATTTGATAAATAAAATACATGAAATTTGATAAATAAAATACATGTACATGATTAAACTAATTAATAAAATAAAACGATTGGAAGGAAAGTTATAATGGGATTTTTGGAAAAGTTATTTGGGTCATATAGTGAAAGAGAAGTTAAAAAACTACAAAAAATTGCAGATAGAATAGAAGCCTTAGATCAAACTATGCAAAGCTTATCAGATGATGAGCTTAAGGCAAAAACAGATGAATTTAAGAAAAGATTAGAAAATGGTGAAACTCTTGATGATATATTACCAGAAGCTTTTGCAGTTTGTAGAGAAGCTGCGTGGAGAGTTTTAGGTATGAAACATTATAGAGTCCAACTTATAGGTGGTATGGTTCTTCATCAAGGAAGAATTGCAGAAATGAAGACTGGTGAAGGTAAGACTTTAGTTGCAACATTGCCGTTATATTTAAATGCATTAACTGGAGAAGGAGTACATCTAGTAACAGTTAATGATTACCTAGCATCAAGAGACGTTGAATGGATGGGTAAATTATATAATTTCCTAGGATTAAGTACAGGATGTATAGTTCATGGGTTAACATCTGAGCAAAGAAGAGAAGCGTATGCTGCAGATATAACATATGGAACTAATAATGAGTTCGGTTTTGATTACTTAAGAGATAATATGGTAATTTATAAAGAAGAAAAAGTTCAAAGAAAACTAAACTTTGCAGTTGTAGATGAAGTTGACTCAATACTTATCGACGAAGCTAGAACACCACTTATTATTTCAGGAGCTGGAGAAAAATCAACTAAATTCTATAATGTTGCGGATAATTTTGTTAAGCAATTATTAGCTGAGACAGATTACACAATTGATGAAAAAGCTAATTCTGTAATGTTAACTGATTCAGGTGTAGAAAAAGCTGAAAGAGCATTTGGAATAGATAACTATGCAGATGCAGATCATTTAGAATTACAACACTATATAACTCAAGCATTAAAAGCAAACTATGGAATGAAGATAGATAAGGACTACATGGTAAAGGACGGTCAAGTAATAATAGTTGACGAATTTACTGGTAGACTTATGGAAGGTAGAAGATATTCAGATGGACTTCATCAAGCTATTGAAGCTAAGGAAGGCGTTAAAATAGAAAGAGAGTCAAAAACTCTTGCTACAATAACATTCCAAAACTATTTTAGAATGTATAATAAGTTATCAGGTATGACAGGTACAGCATTAACAGAAGAAAATGAATTTAGAGAAATCTACGCATTAGACGTTATAGTTGTTCCAACAAATAGACCTATTGCAAGAGTAGATAAAAGTGATTTAATCTATAAAAATACTAAAGGAAAGTATAATGCTATTATAGAAGAGATAATAGAATCTAATAAGAAAGGTCAACCAGTTCTAGTTGGTACAGTAAGTATAGAAAAATCAGAGTACTTATCTTCTTTACTAAAGAAAAGAGGAGTTAAGCACAAGGTACTTAATGCTAAATACCATGAACAAGAAGCTGAAATAATATCTCATGCTGGTGAGTTAGGTAGTGTTACTATTGCTACTAATATGGCTGGTAGAGGAACAGATATTAAGCTTGGAGAAGGCGTTAAAGAAGTTGGTGGACTAAAGATAATAGGTACAGAGAGACATGAATCAAGAAGAATAGATAACCAATTAAGAGGTAGATCTGGTCGTCAAGGAGATTCAGGAGAATCAGTATTCTATATTTCTTTGGAAGATGATTTAATGAGAATATTTGGATCAGAAAAGATTCAAGGATTGATGGATAAGTTAGGCTTAGAAGAAGATGAAGCTATTGATCATAAAATGGTAAGTAAAGCTATAGAAAATGCACAAAAGAAGGTTGAAGGTAATAACTTTGACATAAGAAAGAACCTTATCGGTTATGATGATGTTATGAATATGCAAAGAGAAGTTATTTATAAGCAAAGATCTGAAGTTTTAGAAGGTAAAGACTTAAGAGAGCAAATTAATGGAATGGTAAATGAAATAGTATCTGATGCGGTTAAAGCTCATTTAGATGGTTCAAATGAAAATATTGAAGAAGAAATAGGAAAGCTAATTCAATATTTAGAGGATATTTGCTTACCTCATGGAGTAGTTAAGGTTGAAGATTTAGCAGAATTATCTAATGATGAAATAATTAGTAAAGTGTTAGATATATTAATGAAAGTTTATCATGAAAAAGAAGAAGAATTTGGTGAAGAACACTTTAGAGAAGTTGAAAGAGTAATACTTCTTAGAGTAGTAGACCAAAAGTGGATGGATCATATAGATAACATGGATCACTTAAAACAAGGTATAGGGCTAAGAGCGTATAAGCAATTAGATCCAATACAAGCATACCAAATGGAAGGTAGTGCTATGTTTGAAGAAATGATAAATGGAATAAAGATAGATACAGTTAAATTCTTATTCCATATTCAAGTTCAAAAACCTGTTGAAAGAGAAAGAGTAGCAGAAGAGACAACAGCAAGCCATGGTGGAGACGATTCAGATGTAAAGAAGCAACCAGTTAAAAATGAACCTAAAGTAGGCAGAAATGATTTGTGTCCATGTGGAAGTGGTAAGAAGTATAAAAACTGTTGTGGAAGAGAAGTATAAAGAAGTGCCCTTTGGGCACTTTTTTAAAGCTAATAAGTTAATTTGAGTAAATTTAAAAAAGATAGGGTGATTATATGATAATTAAGTTAGAATCAGAATTAGCTAAGCTTAATGATATAAAGAAAGTTATAAAAGAAATGGGGGCTTCTCTTTGACAAAGAAGCACTTGAAAAGCAATTAAAAGAATTAGAACTTCAAATGCAAGAAAGTGGATTTTGGGAAGATATAAAAAGAGCAGAAGAAGTTACAAAAGAAAGCAAAAGAGTTAAAGATAAGATAGATCGATATGAATCATTAGTATCGAGAGTTGAAGATGTTGAGATACTATCAGAATTAATAGATGAAGAAGATGAAGAGTCTATAAATGAAGTTATAAGAGAGATAAGGTCTATAGAGAAAGATGTAGAGGAGTATAGAATAGAACTACTTTTATCAGGAGAGTATGATAGAAACGATGCTATATTAACCTTACATGCTGGAGTAGGTGGAAGTGATGCAAATGATTGGACTGAAATGCTACTTAGAATGTACACAAGATGGTGTGAAAAAAGAGGATTCAAGGTAGAAACTCTTGATTATTTAGAAGGTGATGAAGCTGGAATAAAGAGTGTAACATTAAAGGTAAAGGGTGAATTTGCATATGGATACTTAAAAGCTGAAAAGGGAGTTCATAGATTAGTAAGAATATCCCCTTTTAATGCAAATGGTAAAAGGCAAACTTCATTTGCATCAGTTGAAGTACTTCCAGAATTAACAAAAGACCAAGACATTGACATAAAAAGTGAAGATTTAAAAATAGATACTTATAGGGCAAGTGGAGCCGGTGGTCAACACGTAAATAAAACTGAATCAGCAATAAGAATAACACATATACCAACTGGAATAGTTGTTCAATGTCAAAGTGAAAGAAGTCAGTTTTCCAATAAAGATACAGCAATGGCTATGCTTAAATCTAAACTTATAGAGTTAAAAGAAAGAGCTCATAAAGAAAAAATAGAAGATTTAACAGGCGAATTAAAAGACATGGGATGGGGCAGTCAGATAAGATCATATGTGTTCCACCCATATAACATGGTTAAGGATCATAGAACTGGAGAAGAAACAGCTAACTTAAATTCAGTTATGAACGGAGAAATAGATAATTTTATTACGGCGTACTTAAAAAATAACAACTAAAAAATTTAACAAAAATAAAGTGGGATTTATATATATCCCCTTTACTTTTAATATAGAATTAAAAAAGTAGTTACTTTATAATTTAAAGAAGTAACTACTTTTTATAATTTTAAAGAAGTAACTACTTTTATTAACTTATTTTTTTCTTTCTTATATAAGATATAAATGGTGCTGAAACTAAGAAGCCAAATATTATTGCAAATATAAATAATGAAGTTTTACCATGGAAAAATAAGGTGAGTGTTCCATAGCAAGATTCGTTTATCTTATCTTCTATAACGCTATATGCACTATTTATTGCACCAATACTTATATGATCAACAGTATCATTAGGTGTGTGAATCTTAGTCATATCACTATGACAAAAGCTTAAAGCATCTATACCTAAATTGTTAAAGCTAGCATGATCACTTGAATCTTCATAAACAACATTAGTATCTACATTATTCTTTTTAGAAATCTTTTCAACAGATTTAAGAAGTTCAGAATCCTTATCTTTATAAGAAGCTCCAAGCATTAAAGTAAGAGGATAATTATCACTACCTATCATATCAAAATTAATAACCTCAGAATCTTTTAGCTTTTCAAGATTATTTTCTGCAAAACTTTTAGAACCAAGTAATCCAAACTCTTCAGCATTTAAAGCTGCAAAAATTATATCTCTTTTAGGTGTTCCAAAGCTTGCAAGAGACCTTTGTAGCTCTAATAAAAATGCTGTTCCAGATGCATTATCTAAGGCACCGTAATAAGTGTTTTTAAGACCATCTTGACCTAAGTGATCATAATGAGCAGTTAAAACAAGAGGCGGAAGATTACTAGAAGATCCTTTTAATACACCAACTATGTTTACAAGTTCTTTTTCACAAGTTGAAAATGGTAAATTAACTGAAACAGTTAACCCAGATCTTACAGAATCTAATATTTTGTTATAAGTATCAGTAGTTATTAAAACAATCATATCATAAGGGAAATTACTCATAAATGAGCTTCTAAATGAAAAATCATTATTAGGAGCTACGTAAAATAAACAATTTCCTTCATCTGTTACAACTTCTATTGACGTTGTATAGATATTTACTTTATCATCTTCAGAAAAACTTAAACTATTAATCTTGAAGTTAATCATATCTTCTTTATAGTCAACGCCGTATTTTAAAGTTTCAACTACTTCGTCATCTAATGATATTTTAAGATAGGGAGAGCTATTATTATTTATTGGACAGAGTGTTTTAAAGCTCTCTTTATAACTTTCATTAAGTGGAACTAATTTGTTATCCTCAAAGTTTTTTCTAATTATTTCTCCAATAAGTAAATTACCGTCACTACCAGCTAGTCTACCACCATAAGTTTCAGAAGAAAATACCGCAATATTTTCTTTTACATTATTAGCGTCAAAAGGCGAATATGTAAAATTAAAAAATATAGAAATAGATAAAAATACTATGCTAGTAACTAGCGATACAGAATAAAACAATTTTCTTTTCATAAAATATACCTCAAATAATAGTTATACTTAATACTATTACTTGAGGCATGAGATTATGAAAAAAATAAAAATAAGGATATTACTTTAGGCTTTTTTATAAACTAGTTCTATAAATCCATAAATTAGGGAACAAAGAATACATATATAAATCAGGATATTTATTTGGTTTGAAACTATTGAAAAAACGCCGCCAACTATTGATGAAAATAATATTATGCAATTTATAAACTTAGATAGCCCAGATTTATTTACGATTATTTCTTTTGTGGATGAAATAAGTATAAGTATTAATGTTAAGAAATATAATACATACTTTAAAGTAGTTGAGAATTCAATAACATAATACTCGTTTAGTATAATAAATACTATAAAAAAGATAAGAAGGATACTTATTATTTTATTAATTATCATTATAAATTTATTCATACAACCACCCATTTGTAAAAATTTTACAATTATATTATAAACTTAATTTTACATAATATCAACATTGTACTTAAAGTAAATATTAAATATTTATTTTATATATTCTATAAAATAAATTATATGGTACATAAAAGTATGATATTGTATTATAATATCATTATGTAAATTTTGGAGAAAAATTTTTATTATAGCTTAGGAGGACTTTATGGTAGATATTGTTGAAAGATTGTCATCAGAATTAGGGATAAGTATAACTCAAGTAAATAATGTAATATCATTGCTTGATGATGGAAATACTGTTCCTTTTATTTCAAGATATAGAAAAGAACAAACTGGTGCTTTAAGTGATGAAGTATTAAGAAAATTTCAAGAGAGACTTATATATCTTAGAAATTTAAAAGAAAGAAAAGAGGATGTTTTAAGACTTATAGATGAACAGGGAAAACTAAATGATGATATAGTAAAAGCCTTAGAAGCTTCAAAGACTCTAACTGAGGTGGAAGATATATATAGACCTTATAAACAAAAGAAGAGAACAAGAGCAACTATGGCATTAGAAAGGGGATTAAAGCCACTTGCAGATAGTATATCAAATGGTGAGTTTAATGCTGATTTAAATAGTGAAGCACTTAGATTCGTTGATGAAGAAAAAGGAGTTAATAGTAAAGAAGATGCAATTAATGGAGCTTTAGATATAATAGCAGAAGAAATATCTGATGAAGCAAAATATAGAAAGTGGATAAGAGAATTAGTATTCAAAGAAGGAAAGATACAATCAACAGGTGAAAGTGATGAACATACACCGTTTGAAATGTACTATGATTATAGTGAAGAAATTGCTAAGATACCACCGCATAGAATTTTAGCTATAAATAGAGGAGAAAAGGAGAAGGTATTATCAGTAAAAATAGCAGTAAATGAAGATAAAATAATAAGTTATTTAGAAAATGAAATATTAAGAAATAATAACATTACTGATGAGTACTTAAAATTAGCAATAAGAGACTCTTTAAAAAGGTTAATATATCCATCTATAGAAAGAGAAGTTAGAAGCGAGCTTACCAATATAGGTGAAGAAGGTGCTATAAAAATCTTTAAGGAAAATTTAAAAGCATTATTAATGCAACCACCTATAAAGGGAAAAGTAGTTATGGGATATGATCCTGGATTTAGAACAGGATGTAAGATAGCTATATTAGACAATACTGGAAGGTTTTTAGATAAGTCAACAGTATATCCGACAGCTCCACAAAACAAAATTAAGGAAACTAAAGACATACTAAAGGATTTAATTAAGAAGTATAATGTAGAAGTAATTTCATTAGGAAATGGAACTGCTTCAAGAGAATCAGAAGAAGTAGTATCTGAAATAATATCAGAAATAAAAAAGGAAACAGGAAAAGAAATAGCATATGTTATAGTTTCAGAGTCAGGTGCGTCTGTTTATTCAGCATCAGAGCTTGCTACTAAGGAATATCCAGATTTAGATGTTACAGTGAGAGGAGCAATATCTATAGGAAGAAGATTACAAGATCCTATGGCTGAGCTAGTTAAGATTGATCCTAAAGCTTTAGGGGTTGGCCAATATCAGCATGATGTTACACCTAAAAGACTTGACGAATCATTAAAGGGTGTTGTTGAAGATTCTGTTAATAAAGTTGGAGTAGATTTAAATACTGCAACACCATCATTACTTACTTATGTTGCTGGTATAAATTCAAGTATAGCAAATAATATAGTAAGTTATAGAGATGAAACTGGTGGATTTAAAAATAGAAAAGAGTTATTAAAGGTAAAAAGACTTGGACAAAAAGCTTATGAGCAATGTGCAGGGTTCTTAAGAGTTATGGAAAGTGATGAACCTTTAGACAACACATCAGTTCATCCAGAATCTTATGAAGCTGCCAGAAATTTAATTCAATTATTAGGATATACAAAAGAAGACTTAAAAGAAAATAAGCTTAAAGATATAGATGAAAGAGTAAAAGATAAAGGGATAGCTAATATTTCTAAAGAGTTAGAAATTGGTGAACTTACTTTATCAGATATAATAAAAGAGCTTAAAAAACCAGGGCGTGATCCAAGAGAAGAGATGCCAAAGCCTATTTTAAAGACTGGAGTAATTGATTTAAAAGATTTATCAGAAGGCATGATACTTATGGGAACAGTAAGAAATGTATCAGACTTTGGAGCCTTTGTTGATATTGGAGTCCATCAAGATGGTCTTGTTCATAAAAGCCAAATGGCTAATAGATTTGTAAAACATCCATTAGACGTTGTTAAAGTCGGCGATATAGTAAAAGTTAAAATATTAGAAGTAGACAGCAAGAGAAATAGAATATCACTATCAATGAAAGACATTACTGAATAATATATAACAATTGTTAAAAAAGATACTTGCAAAAAGGCATAGTAAGTCATATAATATGAGTATAAATAAATTATCTTCAGGGCGGGGCGTGATTCCCCACCGGCGGTATAGCCCGCGAGCTAAGTTTTAGCATGATTCGGTGAAACTCCGAGGCCGACAGTATAGTCTGGATGAAAGAAGGTAAGTGGTTAGATATTGCTTGATATTTATTTTAAGCACATCTTATTTCTTATGGATTTTGAGCCCTGATGTATTTTAATATATCAGGGCTTTTTTAGTTGTTAATATGTATTTAATTAAGAGAAGATGGGCAAATTAATAAAGCGAATTGTTAAATTAATATCATTTAAATGATATGATCTAACCCATTGCCCCAGTGGATAGACTTTTGGGAGGAGAAATAATGAATAGTCAACAAAACAGAAACCTAAACAAATTTATTAAAATTTCACTTTTAGGTGCAATAGCAGTAGTGCTTATGTACTTTGATTTTCCAATACCGTTTTTACCATTTCCATGGCTTAAAATTGATTTAAGTGATATTCCAGCACTTATGGGAGCATTTGCTTTTGGGCCTATGGCAGGTATTGCTGTAGAATTGATAAAGAATTTATTAATTCTAATAGTTAAGGGAACATCAACGTATTTTGTTGGAGAACTTGCTAATTTTATAGTAGGGGTATCTCTGGTAGCTCCAGCAGCATGGGTTTATCATAGAAATAAAAGTAGAAAAAATGCATTACTTGGAATGGCATTAGGAACATTATCAATAGAAGTTATAGGAATACTAGCAAATGTTTATTTATTATTACCTGCATTTGGAATGAATATGGTAAAAGATGAACTGATTCAATATGTTACTATAGGATTATTACCTTTTAATGGAATAAAGGCTATATTAGTATGTGGGATAACATACGTATTATATAAAAGAGTTTCTTCATCTATTTTTAAAGTAGATTCAAATTTAGATAATTCTAGAAAAAGTAAATTAAATTCAATATAAAATAATAAAGCTAACTATTATATTTTTAATAGTTAGCTTTATTATTTTATATTAGCGCTCTTTTTTAAGTATTTATTTTGATACATTTTATTATCAATGCAATTGAAAAAATCATATATGTTATCAAAATCATTAGAATAAATACAGTATGCAAAACTAAATTTAATAGTATATTTACTATGAGAATTATGAGATTCAATTAAAGAGTTTAATAAATTTAACTTAGTTTCAATCTTTTGTTCAGAGGTATTTTCTAAAATAATTATAAATTCATCGCCACCCATTCTAATAATTTTAGATTTTTTTCCAAAGGATTTATTTAATATAAGAACAAAATCCTTAAGAACATCATCACCAGCTTGATGTCCATAAGTATCATTTATAGATTTAAAGTCATCTAAATCTATATTTAGAGCACCTAGTTCAGATAGGTTGATATTAAATGTATTTACTTTAGAAATAAAGCTATTAAAATAATTTCTGTTAAAAGCTTCAGTTAAAGGGTCGGTTTCTAATAATTCTTGTTGAACTAAAATATAAGTAAATACAAGAATAGTTGTGATACTAGCCCAAAGGAATAGGCATTGGGGTATTAATAACTGTATTGCAAATGCCAATATTGGCAAAATATAAAGTATATGTAAGAACTTGATGTTATCTCTAGAGATATTATTCCTTTCTTTTATTAAAATTAAATAACTATTTATATAATAAAAGGCACAAGTTATTAATGGTGTTATAAAAAAGTTTTCATGTTGATATAAATTTGAATTACTAATAGAGAAAATTATATCGTACTTTAAATTTATAATAAGTAATATAGTATTTATTACTAGAGGGATTTCAAAATAACTTATTTTTGTTTTAGGTATAAAGATTTTTTTACTCATCCAAATAGATAAATATTTATTCCACATATATAGTGGAATTGGTGAAGTTATAAATAATAGAGTATTAATTAGTTTATTAACAAATATAAATTTAAAATTTAATATATTTATACTTACGAAAATCTTTAAAATTTCTAAAACTAGTATTACAGAAATCAAAGAACATATATTTACGAATAGTTTATTAGATAATTTTTTCATATCGAGCTTTACATAACTATGAAAAATAAGCATAAGTAATGTAAAAAGGCTCATTATATTAACTTGAGTTTGTATAATCTTATCCATTTTTATTCCTTCCGATATATAGATATAATAATTACTTATAGTATATGTATGAAGGACTCTATATATTGATAAAATTATTCTAAGAATCCCAACCATATAAAACTAGTTGAAACAGTAATTAAATATGATATAATGTAAATCAGTTATGTATGAAATTAGAGAAAAATTCACTTATAATAATATAAAAATTAAAATAAATATTACGAAGTAAGAATAATATATGATCTTTTTAAAGGAATTAGCTCAACTTTAAATTTTATTTGGGCAGTTTCTTTTTTTATATAATTATAAAATGTTTCTACATATTAAGAAAATAAATTTGATTCAAAAAAGATTCAATAAAAAATAAGGAGAGGTGATTAAATGAGAACACAAGAATTACTTGCAAAAGAACCAATAGGAAAATTATTATTAAAGTATTCTGTACCAGCTATAATAGGAATGATTGTAAATGCATTATATAACGTAGTTGATAGAATTTTTATAGGGAATATACCAGGGGTAGGGTCTTTAGCTATTACTGGTGTTGGTGTAACAATGCCTATTACAACTATTATACTTGGATTTGCTATGCTTATTGGAGTAGGTGCTACAACAACTATTTCTATAAAACTTGGGCAAGGAAAGAAAGAAGAAGCAGCTAAAGTAATTGGGAATGCAATAACATTATCAGTTATTTTAGCGTTAATAATAACTGTTGTAGGACTAGTTTTTGGAGATATAATTTTAATCAAGTTTGGTGCTAGTGATGAAACTTTATATTATGCCAAAGCTTACATATATATAATTTTATTAGGAACAGTATTTAATATGGTTGCATTTACTCTAAACAATACTATAAGGGGAGATGGAAATCCTAAACTAGCAGCAACTATTATGGTAATTGGATGCATAACTAATATAATTTTAGATGCAGTATTTATATTTACATTTAATATGGGAATACAAGGTGCAGCAGTGGCTACAATAATATCTCAATTTGCAACAGCAGTTATAGGTTTAGGGTATTATATTAGTGGAAGGTCTAATTTAAGATTTGTTAAATCAAGTCTGAAGTTAGATAAACAAATAACTTTAAAAATATTGGCAATTGGAGCAGCACCATTTGCTATGCAAATAGCAGCAAGTTTAGTTCAAGTTATTGCTAATAATGTTCTTAAAGCATATGGAACTGATTTAGCTATAGGTGCTATGGCAACTATATCGTCTGTAAGTTTAATGTGTTTAATGCCTATCTTTGGAATAAATCAAGGAGCACAGCCTATAATTGGGTTTAATTATGGGGCAAAACAAGTAGAAAGAGCTCAAAAGGCATTTAAACTTTCAGCGACAGTAGCTACACTAATATTAGTAATTGCATTTATTGGAGTTCAAGCATTCCCGGAAGCTATAATAGGAGTATTCAATAAGGATCCTAAGTTTATGGATATATCAGTTAAGGGAATGAGAATATATCTACTTATGCTTCCAATAGTGGGAATATCAATAACTGGTTCAAATTACATACAATCCATAGGAGAAGCTAAAACTGCAATGTTTTTAAGTTTACTTAGACAGGTAATTTTATTGGTTCCTTTTATAATTATTCTTCCAAGAACGTTTGGATTAGGCTTAGATGGAGTGTGGATTGCCCAACCAGTAAGTGATGTATTATCAACTGTAATAACGATTTTTATATTAGTAAAAAGTATGAAAGTTAAAGAAGAAGTTGAAGAAGAATTGCTTGGAGAAGTAAATTAATAAGAAACAGGTATAAACAGTAAAGTTTATACCTGTTTCTTATTATAAAAGTAAGTCATTAAAATTGCATCTTCCTTATTATCTTCATAATATCCTTTTCTAAGACCATTTTCTATAAAAGAAAATTTCTTGTATAGATTTTGAGCAGAAATATTTGAAACTCTAACCTCTAGGTTTACTAGTGAACAATTTAAATCTTCACAAAGATCTATTAAACAAGAAAGTAGTTTACTTCCAATTCCAAGCTTTCTATAGTTTGGATGGACAGCTATATTCGTTATATCAGCTTCGCCGACAACTATCCAAACTCCAACAAATCCAACTATTAAATTTGTTTCTATATCTTTTGCAACTATGTACTTTGCCAAAGGATTATTTAATTCACCAGTAATAGAACTTTTGCTCCAAGGAGTAGAAAAACATAAATTTGTAATATCTAAGACACCATCAACATCATTTTCATTCATCAAGTTATAGCTTATTTTCATTTTCTAATGCTAACCTTTTTTCTAATTCTCTTTGTGCTTGAGGTTTTTTTAGATAAAAAGGAGACGAGTTTAATTCATCAGACTCATTATTTAATAATAATTTTATACCTAAATCTCCTAATGATGATGCTCTTATTATGCTAAGGTGATTAGGTGCAAAGTAGGCATTAGGGAGATTGTTTGACAAATATTCTTTATGCTTAGTTAAGCCGTCTCCAGTAAATATTACTTTTTCACCTTTTTCCTTTAGAATTTCGATTAATTCATCTAAATCAAATGCCGAATAATCCGTTAATTTTTCTAAGTTACCGTTATTATTTTTATATAGACATGTATAAACGCTGTCTCTTAAAGCATCCATTATAGGGCAAATAATACCATCAAAATTTATAAGGGAATATGCAAGGGCATCCAAGCTTGAAATGCTAATATAGGGCTTGTTTGAACCAAAGCTTAAACCTTTAACTGTAGACATGCCTATTCTTAGTCCAGTAAATGATCCAGGGCCTTTTGATACGATAAATCCGTCTATATCATCAATTGATAGATTAGAATCTTTTAATAATTTATCGATCATGTCCATTATTAATGTAGAGTGTTCCATTTTATTATTTAATGTATATTCTGCTATTAAGTTATTTTCATCTAAAAGAGCTGCTGTTGCTACTTTAGAGGCTGAATCTATACTTAAAACTATCATAAGACTAACTCCTTTATATAATTATATTTTTCTCCATATGGAGTAATAGAAATTTTTCTGAAGTTTTCACCTCTTGATAAGTCCTTTTCTATTAATATATGTAAGTACTCTTTAGGTAAAATCTCTTCTATGTAATTTGCCCATTCAATTATAGAAACACCATCAGAAAATATATAATCATCAAATCCTATGGCATAAATTTCATCAGGATCACTTACTCTATAAACATCAAAGTGGTATAATTTTAATCTTCCTGAATCATATTCATTTACAATAGTAAATGTTGGACTCGTTATATGATCATCAATATCTAAACCTTTAGCTATTCCTTTAGTTATATGAGTTTTTCCTGTTCCTAAATCGCCAGTTAAGCAAACTATATCACCAGGGTTTAGTAATTTACCTATGGAAAAACCAATTTTTGTTGTTTCTTCAATATCATTAACATAAAAATGCATAAATAGACTCCTTTCTAAATATTCTATATTCATATATTCTATCCAAAATACGAAAAAAAAGAAAGATAAAATAATATACATAATATGGCAAATTTGGTTTATGTGTAGTAAAATAATAATATAATTGGAATTGTAATTAAGATGTAATAGAATTGTAATTTTTATTTATCAATGATAATATATTATGAAAGTATATAAGTTGTAATAAAGATTTAAAATTTAATTAAACTATAAATAATTGATAGAATTTAAAAAGAGTTAAGAAAGTATATAAAAAATTAAATAATATATGATTTTAATTTTGATATTTTACATAGATAGATATATAAATTGAAGCATATATAATTATTTGTTTCCTGGAGGAAAGATTTATGAAGAAGTTAACATATGCTTTAGTTATTTTTACTTCTCTTTTATTTTTGGGACTAACATTTTCCTATAATCCATTAATGGCTAATCCTACTGATGAATTTGATGAGGAAAGGGATATGTTTTTAAATATATTAACAGTTAATAAAGAGCAATATAATATGACTAAAGCATTAGTTGGAAATAAACATAATGTTGAATATTTATTTAGTAATGAAAGTGATATGAAATCTTTTGAGGTTAGCGATAATGTTAAAAGTAACATATTAAATATGGATTTGTTTATATACAATGGATTGGGATACGAAACTTGGATAAATGATATAATAGATGATGCCAAAAATTCAAGCGTAGGTATTATAAATATGAGCAGAGGTATAAGAGCAATTACTACAGAATTATTTAATGAGAATAAAGAAAATCCTTATTATTTATTAGGATTTAATGAATATAAGATTGCCTTATATAATATAAAGACGGCATTACAAGAACGAGATATAATAAATAGAAATTATTATGAAGAAAATTATAATACTATTGTTGAGGAATTAGATGAATTTTTAACTAAATCAAAGGAAGAATTAAATAAGTATAAAGAGTATTATATTGTTACAGATAGTGATAAGTTTGATTATTTATTAAAAGATCTTGGAATTCAAGCGAAAAAGCTAAAGAGCAATG
This sequence comes from Clostridium mucosae, assembly GCF_024622765.1. Taxonomy (NCBI): domain Bacteria; kingdom Bacillati; phylum Bacillota; class Clostridia; order Eubacteriales; family Clostridiaceae; genus Clostridium; species Clostridium mucosae. The sequence continues at coordinate 93,569 of NZ_JANKAF010000010.1, forward strand.
AAGAGGTTAAAGATATAGTAAATGAAAGTAAGGATTCTAAGATTATATTTATTCATGATAATAAATTAGGAAATTTAGATGACTTAAAAAATAAAATTGCAATAAGCTGTAATTATATAGAGTTAAATACTGAAGGTGACAATAATATATTAAAAGATAACGTTACTAAGATAATCGATAGTGTGAAAAATAAAAACTAATTTTAATAGTTGATTTTTACTGATACATAATATATAATAATTATTGTTGCAAAGGGGTATAGCTCAATTGGTAGAGTAGCGGTCTCCAAAACCGTTGGTTGTGGGTTCGATTCCTACTGCCCCTGCCAAATAAATCGGTAATGAATATTATCGATTTATTTTTTTGAAGATTTTTGTTAGTACTATAACTTAAAAAATGTATGTAGATAAGAATTGTATATTAGAAAAATATACAATTAATAATCTGAATAGTATATTAAATAATTGAAAGATAAGTAAATTATTTTATTGACAAGTATCAAAATATCATGATAAAATATGTCTTGTTGAAGGGGTATAGCTCAATTGGTAGAGTAGCGGTCTCCAAAACCGTTGGTTGTGGGTTCGATTCCTACTGCCCCTGCCAAATAAGAGAGTGTAAAAATTACACTCTCTTATTTTTTGTTGAAAAACTGTAAATAATTATGTAAATATACTATAAATTTATATAAATAGATAAGAAATTTGATATAATATATTTACTTAATTATAAGAATCTTAGAATTTTTACGAGGGATGAATATGAGAAAAAGGTCATGTAAATTTTTGCTTATATTTATAGTAAGTATTATTTTAATAATAAATATGAGTACAATGAGTACATTTGCTATAACAAATGATGATAAAAATATAAATTTTAAAAGAATAACAGTTGAAGATGGGTTATCGCAAACATCTGTAGAGTATTTGTTTCAGGATAGTAAAGGATATATGTGGATTGGAACAGCAGATGGATTAAACAGATACAATGGAGATAAGTTTGAAGTATTTAGATATATTGAAGATAAGCCGAATAGTATAAGTGCTAACTATATTTCTGCAATAACAGAAGATTATGAAGGAAACATATGGGTTGGTACATCTATAGGATTAAATAAGATAAATACACATACAAATGAAATAACAACATATTTGCCAGAAGTAAATGGATGTAATTTATCAAATTACAATATAACAGAAATATTAGTAGATTCAAAAGGTGATATATACATAGCGACAGAAGATGGATTAAATTTATATAATGAAGAAGATGATAATTTTATACGACTATATAATTCAGAAGATAAAAAGCATTCATTAAGTAGTCAAGTTGTATATTCGATTGTAGAGGATGTTTATGGTAGCTATTGGGTTGGAACGGATAATGGCTTAAATAAAATAACAGGTACTTCAAATGAAGTTATTAAATACTACTCTAATGGAGGAGATAACTCTATTAGTGATAATTTCATATTTAAGCTATATGCTGATAATTTGGATAATCTCTGGATTGGTACATATAATGGTGGGTTGAATAAACTTAATTTAAAAACTGATAAAATAGAAATTTTTAAAAATGATCCTAACGACGACTCTTCCATAGCAGGAAATTTTGTACGATACATATTAAGAGATAGCAAAGGTGAATTATGGATTGCAACTAATAATGGATTAAGTAGACTGATTGAGGAAGAAAATAAATTTATTAATTATAAATCTAAAGTATATGATCCACAAAGCATAGTAAGTAATAATATATTAAGTTTGTTTGAAGATAAATCTGGTGCAATTTGGGTTGGAACTTATGATGGAATAAGTTTATTTAACCCTCAAAATTCATTCAAGAATTATAAAAATGATCCTTTTAATACTAATTCATTAAGTGAAAATATGATGGCTGGAATATATGAAGATGATGAAGGCCTTTTATGGGTTGGAACAGTACATGAAGGATTAAATGTAATAGATAGAAAAAGTGGAATGATAACTAAATTTAAAAGCTCAAATGATGAAAATTCTTTAAGCAATGATTATATAAGAGATATAGTTGGGATAGAAAATGAAATTTGGATAGCAACAGAATCGGGATTAAATAAGTATGATAAACTAACAAAGAAATTTACTAGATATTATGATGAAGATAATAAAAATAGCTTAGTGTCTAATGATGTTAGAACATTATATATTGATAATGAAGGTCTATTATGGATAGGAACTAGATATGGACTATGTACTTTTGATAGAAAGAATACATTTAAATCATATAAGGACATTTTTATTAAAAATGGAATAACTGAAAATATGTTTTCAGATATAGTTCAAGATAAGGATGGGGTTATATGGATAGCTTCAGGCTTAAACGGTGGATTAATTAAAATAAATAAAAATACAAATGAGATAAAAAGTTATAGAAATGATGAAGAAGATAAACATAGCATAAGTTTTAATGCATTAAAAGCTATAGCGGTAGATAGTAAAAATAATATTTGGATAGGAAGCCAATACGGATTAAATAAATTTGATAGAAGTACAGAAAAGTTTCATAAATACACAGAAAGTTCAGGTTTATCAAATAACTTTATAAATGGTATTTTAATAGATGATTATGATAATCCGTGGATAAGTACAAATTATGGAATATCAAAATTTGATATAAAAAATGATAAATTTGTTGACTATAATGTTACAGATGGACTTCAAAGCAATGAATTTAATGGTTATTCATATTTTAAGAGCAAAAGTGGAGAAATGTTTTTTGGAGGAATAAATGGGCTAACTTGTTTTTATCCAAACCAATTGGAAGAGAAAAAGTTTTCTCCTAATGTAGTTATTGATAGTGTCTATAGTGGAGAAAAAGAAATTCTAGATATATCTAATATAAAAATAGGTTATAAGAATAGCAATATACAATTTAACTTTTTTATGCCTGATTATAGAAATGTAAGTAAAATTCAATATGCATATAAATTAGATGGATTAGATGAAAATTGGATTTTTTCTGATGATAGAAATTATGTAAGTTATACAAACCTAGATTCAGGAATATATAAATTTCAAGTTGTTGCAAGAAATTCAAGCGGAGATTGGAGTAAAGCGACCACAGTAACTTTTGAAGTTGAAATGAAACCCTGGAAAACACCATTAGCTTATGTAATATATGCTTTAATAGGCTTCTTAGCACTTTATATAATATGGAACAGGGTGAAGATATTAGATAGTTTAGTAGAGCAAAGAACTCATGAGTTAAATAATAAGTTTAAAGAAAACAAAGAGTTATATGATAAGCTAATAAAAAATGAAAAATATAAAAATAATTATTTTGTTAATTTATCTCATGAGCTTAGAACTCCACTTAATGTTATTATATCAACTCAACAATTAATAACTAAATTAAATGAAGAAGATAAGGAAATACCTAAAGAAAAGCTTTCTTATTATATGAGTACTTTGAGAAGAAATTCTGATAGGTTATTGAAGTTAATAAATAATATAATAGAGACATCTAAAATTGAATCTGGATCTTATAAATTAAGAATTGAAAAATATGATATTGTCTATTTGGTAGAGGAAGTTGTTTTATCTATGAAGGATTTTGTTGAAGCAAATGGTATAGAGCTAATAATTGATCCAGAAGTAGAAGAGAAAATAATAGAGTGCGATGGTAGTGAAATAGAAAAATGTATTGTAAATCTAGTTGGAAATGCAGTTAAGTTTACACCAAGGGGTGGGAAAATAGAAGTAAGAATAATAGATTTAGGTAAGAAGGTAAAGATATCGGTTAAGGATTCTGGTATTGGAATAGAAAAAAAATATCATGATGCTATATTTGATAGATTTGGTCAAGCTTATAATGATGTATCAGAAGAACATGGAGGAAGTGGCTTAGGGTTAACAGTAACAAAGCAATTAGTTACATTACATAATGGTAAAATATTTGTCAGAAGTGCACCTGAAAAAGGTAGTGAATTTATAATAATATTACCTACTAAATATACTATGTAAAGTAGATAAATGTAATGGCTATGTTAATGAATTGAAAAAATGGATAAATATGTATAAATTTAATGGTATGCGCTTGACAGTAGTTGTTTACAATGCTATCATAATAAATAAGTAAGTAAATGGATTGTTACTGTAAAGTAGGCAATACCTAAATTAAGATAATATCTTGATTTAGGTATTTTATTTTCCAAGTGTTAGGAGAATGAAGGTAATATGGTTGTAGAAAAGATATTAAACAATAATGTTGTTGTTTCAATAGATCCAAAGACTAAGAAAGAAGTTATTCTTATGGGATCTGGGATCGCCTTCAAGAGGAAAGTAGGGCAAGAAATAGAAGAAAATAAAATAGAAAAAATATTTGTAGTAGATGATAAGCGAATGGGTAATAAACTTAAAAAGCTTATAAATCAAATACCTGATGGTATATTTGAATTATCTCATGAAATTATATCTTATGCAGATAAAGAGTTAAATAGAAATTTAGATAAACAAATATATATTTCTTTATCTGATCACATTGCATTTGCGATTAAGAGATATAAAAATAATGTTAAAATTAAAAATGATTTATTAGATGAAATAAGAAGAATACACAAAGAAGAATATAAAATAGCCCTATGGGCAGTAGATTATATAAATAATAGATTGAAAATAAATTTACCTGAAGATGAAGCTGGGTTTATTGCTTTACATCTGGTTAATGCAAGTTATCAGGAAACGGCAAAAGAATCAGTACTTGCAACTAACATAATTAAAGGTGTGTTAAACGTAATTAGATATTACTACTCAGTTGAGTTTAATGAAGAAGATTTAAACTATGATAGATTATTAACTCACCTTAAGTATTTTGCAAAGAGAGTAGTAACAAATAATCAAAATAATGATGATAGTAGCGAATTTTTGGATATAGCATCCAAAAGTTATCCGGAAGCTTATGATTGCGCTAAAAAGATACAAAAATATATAGAAAGTAATTATGATTATAAAGTAAATGAAGATGAAATAGTATATTTAACTATGCATATACACAGAGTTATCTCTGTACTGCGAAGTAATCATTAATATGTTTATTAAGACTTAAGCCTAAGAATTTAGTGCTTAAGTCTTTACTTTAATATAGGATTATTAGGAGGAAAAATGAATACTATATTTCTAAAAAAGTCTTTTGGAGTTCTTCAGAGGATAGGTAAATCTTTAATGTTACCAGTTGCATTACTACCAGCGGCTGGACTTTTAATGGGAATTGGAACATTTCTACAAAATCCCAATATAATAAGCAATTTTCCAATGTTATCTGGAGAAAACTTTCAACTAATTGCTAATATAATGTCATCTTCAGGTGATATTATATTTTCTAATTTGCCACTAATATTTGCAGTAGGAGTCTCTATAGGTATGAGCAATGGAGACGGGGTTGCAGCATTAGCAGCAATAGTGTCCTTTTTAATAATGAATATGACTGTCGGAATAACAGCTGGAGTTGACTTACTACAGGTTGATACTAATCCAATGTATGATGTTGTACTTGGAATTCCTACTCTTCAGACAGGAGTTTTTGGTGGGATAGTGATTGGTATGATTTCAGCAGTTATATATCAAAAATTTTATAACATAAAGTTACCAGAGTTCTTAGGATTTTTTTCAGGAAAAAGATTTGTACCAATAGTATCTGCAATAGCAGGATTAATAATAGGGATAATGATGGTAGTAATTTGGCCACCTATACAGAATTTTTTATTAGCTTTTTCAAGGAGTATGATAGGAACTAATCCAACTATTTCAGCTTTAATTTTTGGAATTATAGAAAGAGCGCTAATACCTTTTGGATTGCATCATATATGGTATAATCCATTTTGGTATCAGTTTGGAGAATATACTAGTTTAGCTGGACAATTAGTAATTGGAGATCAGGCAATATTTTTTGCTCAATTAAAGGATGGAGTAGAGTTTACAGCAGGAACATTTATGACTGGAAAATTTCCATTTATGATGTTTGGTCTTCCAGCAGCTGCTTTAGCAATGTATCATGAGGCAGATAGTGATAAGAAAAAAGTGGTAGCTGGTATATTATTTTCTGGTGCGTTAACATCTTTCTTAACAGGAATAACAGAGCCAATTGAATTTATGTTTTTATTTGTTGCTCCAATTTTATTTGCTGTACATTGTATATTTGCAGGTTTGTCATTTATGATAATGCAAATATTAAATGTGAAGATAGGATTAACATTTTCTGGTGGGCTTATAGATTTTATATTATTTGGTGTGATTCCCAATAGAACAAAATGGTGGTGGGTATTAATTGTGGGAATCATATTTGCATCTATATATTATTTGGGGTTTAGATATATAATAAGAAAATTAGATTTAAAGACACCAGGAAGAGAGAGAGAAGAAAGTGAAATTGATATAGATATTTCTGATGGAGATTTAGCTTATAAGGTATTAGATGCTTTTGGAGGGCCAAAGAATATAAAATACCTAGATGCTTGTATAACTAGGCTTAGAGTTACAGTGAAGAATATAAGTTTAGTAAACAGAAGTAAACTTAAGGCATTAGGTTCAGCTGATTTAATGATAATCGGAGAGAATATTCAAGCTATATTTGGACCTAAGTCAGATATGCTTAAGGAGCAAATGAAAGATATCATAGATGGGAAAGAAATAAAAATTAAAAAGAAAAAACAGATAGAGAAAATAGAAAAAGGTATTAAAATAGAAAGTTCTATTATGATCCCTTCCACTGGAAAACTTTTGAGGTTAGAGGATGTTCCAGATCCTATATTTTCTATGAAGCTTATTGGTGATGGCTTTGCTATAGATCCGAAAAATAATGTTTTAATATCTCCAATAAGAGGAATGGTATTAACAATATCGAAAACATGCCATTCTATAACTATTAGGGGATTAGATGGATTTGATGTATTCATTCATATAGGAATAGATAGTATTAATTTAAATGGGAATGGCTTTAAGGCTTTTGTTCAAGAGGGAGATATAGTAAATGAAGGAGACATATTAATAGAATTTCCTTTAGATGAAATGAGAAAAAATTTGAAATCACCAATTATACCTGTTATATTTAAAGGCTTGCCTAAGGAGAAATTTATATATTTTAATAACGATATAGATGTGATATCCGGAGATATAAATAAAGTTGAAATACATGAGAAAAAAAATAAGTAAAGTTTTAGGAACAATCTTTAAGGTTAAAAAGATTGTTCCTTTTTATAAAAAGAATAATATATTGATTAAAGAGCAATATATTAAAGTAATTAAAAATGTTAGAGGGTGAAGAAAAAGATACTTATGAGCAATAAAAATGAACAGACAGTTTATAATTTTTATACTAAAGGTGAAGAGATAGCAAATGCTGTAACACATGGAGTGGGAGCTATACTAGCTATTATTGGAAGCGTGTTTTTAATTATAGCAGCATCAAACTCTGGTAGTAATTATGCTGTTATTGGAGTTTGGGTTTATAGTATTTGTCTAATAATACTATATCTTGGATCCACTTTATATCATAGTATTCCAGGTGATTTAGTAAAAAGAATACTAAGGATATTAGATCATTCATCAATATATTTACTAATAGCAGGAACATATACTCCTATTATATTAATATTGTTGAATAGTGATAAAAAATCTATGCAAATATTATTAGCACTGTGGATAATTACATTTCTAGGAATAATGTTTAAGGTGTTTTGGATAGATAAATTTGCTATTTTATCAACAATACTATATATATTAATGGGTTGGATCATAGTACTTAATGTTAAGGCAGTTTTGCTTTTAGTACCTATGAAAATATTAATATATATAGTAGCTGGAGGGCTCGCTTATACTATAGGATGTATATTTTATGCATTAGACAAAATGCCATACAATCATTTTATATGGCATCTATTTGTAATTGCAGGAAGCACATTACATTATGTTGCTATATTTTTAGGAATATTATATTTATAGATTGAAAGCGTAGTCTCAAAAAGTTATTTGATATAAGATTTATTTAATTTCAATTAGTTTATTGCCTTAAAAAAGTTAATTTCTTATTTTTATGAAGGATCTCACGAAATGTGAGACCCTTTTATTTTTAACTTTTTTCATTTATAGGTTCATTTTCATCAGGTAATGGAGCACTCTCACTATATAGGCCTTTTTTATTTTTTAGCCATGTGGAATAGTTAGTCTTAAATCCATATTCTTTATTTTCTAGAGTATAATTATAAAAATATTCAAGGAAAGTAGCTCTTGGAATATTTTCTGTTAGTACTATTCCACCGATAGCAATTTGGTCATTAAGTATTGTTGATAGTGATGCATTGGTTGGATTTTTCATCATTTGGAACATGGACATAAACATGGTTGTTCTTCCATCTCCAGCATCACAATGAAATAGTATATGTACATCATCAGATGTAGTATTAACAAAGTTTATAAAGTCATCTACTGATTCAGGTTTGGGGATTGAATTATCTCTTACTGAAATTCTTTTATAGCCTAACCCGAAATTTTTGCAAGTACTTTCTTCATTTGATACAGTATTTGCTTTTAATGATTCTAGATATTCACCTGTTGTTTTAAAAATTGGAATATTGTAACCTATCGCTATTTTTAATAAATCTTCTTTTTCTGCTTTTAATGTTTCTTGAGCATTCAAATTGCTATTTATAAGTTGAAAAAAACTATAATAGCTTATTGGACTATCATCAATGAATCCATGAGATTCTTGTCTTAAGTCAACTACAGTTATTTTAGGGCTATTTATAGCTACTTTTATATTATCTATTTGGCTAGGTCTAAATTGAGCACAACCTGAAATATTTAGTTCTTGAATGCTTCTAAATCTAGGAGGAAGTTTATAATTTTTTTTAATATCTAATATTAAAAATTTATCCTCAAGAAATGGGATAGTATCTGGTGAATTTATAATTGCCATGGATATATTAGATATGTTACATATAGAGAGTAATGTAGATAAAACTATAAAAATAGAAATTGATTTATATTTAATATTTTTAAATTTTAACATAGAAATCTTCATAGAGAACCTCCTTTTTAGTATATTCACTAAATATTTTGTGCACAAAATGATAAAATATCCTGCATATAAAATATTCTAAACTATCTATAATTTACTAAGAATATAAATTTAGATTAAGGTTAATATAATAGTGTAAACAGAAAACTTTTAAATGAGAGGGAGTTCAATTTTAAAAGTAGTTTACAAAACCAATAGCCAAAGGAGGAATTACAAATGGCAAAGACATTAGTTCCAGAAGCAAGAAAAGGATTAAGTGCATTCAAGAATGAAGTTGCAGCAGAGTTAGGAGTTCCATTTAGCGATTACAATGGCGACCTAACATCAAAACAATGTGGTTCCGTAGGTGGCGAGATGGTAAAAAGAATGGTTGAACAATACGAAAGTTCAATAAAGTAAGCCACAGGAACAAATTAACTAAGGGTTAAGAAGACAGGATGGATATACCGCCAAAGAATTTAGTATTGTAACCATTCAAAAAAAGAAGAGGTATTTCTAAAATAAAAACAAAAGTTTTTATTTTAGATGCCTCTTTTTTATTTATAAAAAAATTTAATCTTATTATGAATATATAGAATTATAAATAATTTTATAAAAATATTTCTAAAAAGCTATGTTTCCCAAATAATAAGTAAAATAAAGAAAGTTAAAGATAATCAATACTAAATACGGATAAATGAATATAATGATTAAATTTACATATAATTAAAAATAGTAAAAAAAAACAGTATTAGTGTATTATTTAATTAATACACTAATACTGTTGAGGAAGGAGATAAAAAATGGTACTTGAATTAAATTCAAAAGAACCGATATATCTTCAAATAATTGCTTATATGAAAAAAAGAATAGTTTCAGGGGATTTAAAAGGAGGAGAAAGAATTTTGTCTGTAAGAGAATATGCAAGCGAATTGAAAGTTAATCCCAATACAGTGCAAAAGGTTTATTCTGAATTAGAAAATCAAGATTTAATTTATACTCAAAGAGGAATTGGAAAATTTGTTACAGAAGATGAGAAAAGGATAAATGATTTAAGACAAGAGATATTTAATGAAACCATAGATAAATTTATTGAAGATTCAAAAGCCTTAGGATTCACAAAAGAAAAAATATTAGCAATTATATTAGAAAGATATATGGAGGATTAAGATGAGTGATTTATTAGAAATAAAAGATTTATATAAAACTATAAAAGGAAAGAAAGTATTAAATGGAATAAATTTAAAGCTAGAAAAGGGAAAAGTGTTGGGAATAATGGGACCTAATGCTCAGGGGAAGACAACTCTTTTAAATACTATACAAGGGTTTTTAAAAGCTGATGAAGGAGAAATAAAGGTAAATGGATTATCTTTAGGAGTTGAAACTAAAAATTATATTGCATTTTTACAAGATAAAAATATTTTTCATAAAGCGATGAAAATAAAGGATGCAATAAAATTATATTCAGACTTCTTTAATGATTTTGATATGGAAAAGATGAAATATTATTTAGATTTTATGAACTTAGATATTGAATCTAAAATAAAGGATTTATCAAAAGGAACAAATGAAAAATTTAACTTATCATTAACTTTAAGTAGAAAAGCTAAGTTATATTTGTTAGATGAGCCTATATCAGGGGTTGATCCTGTTTCAAGAGAAAAAATTTTAGATGCTATATTAGAAAATTTATCAGAGGAAAGTTCAATGATAATAACTACTCATTATATTGGTGAGCTTGAGAGAATCTTCGATGAAGTTGCTTTTTTAGGAGATGGAAAAATAATAGAATCTGGAGAAGCAGAAGAGTTGAGAGAAAAGTATAAACTATCTATTGATGAAGTTTATAGAAAAGTATTTGCAGAGTAATTTGAATAAGGAGGGATAGTATGAAAAATATTTTAAATATTTTAAAATATAATTTTGGAAAATACAATTCAGGAATAAGCAAGATATTGTATATGAGTGTATTTATAATTTTATGTATGTTAACTTTAGGAATATTTATAAAGGTACCATTTATTGGAGAGTTAATGTCGGTTATGAGTATTGCTTTCATTTCAACATTTCTAGCAATAAATTTCATTACTTCAATAATAAAGTTTATATCACAAATATCAAAAGATAATGGTAAATTAATTTTTACATTACCAATAAAGGCTTGGGAATTTATGATTGCTAAGTATATAGAATTTATAATTTTGCAAGGGAGTATAGCTCTTGTTGCATATATAGTATCAAGCCTTTCTGGCAATGCAATGGCAGAAGTAGTTAAGATGGCGGTATTTGGAGTGGCTTTTGGAACTACAGCAGCATATATTGTAATTACTTCATTTATAGTAATATTTTCATCATATATTTATAATGTAGGATTATGCATACTTGCTGTTATAGTAGGCGGTGGAATTATCCAAAGTTTTGTTTCAGGAATAAACAGGTTTATAACTAATTTATTTCCATATGTTTATTTAAAATTAGGATCATTTATAGAAATTGATTTGATTTCTATGCTTTTGGGGATTTTGTGGGTAGGTATTCTTGTAACAATAGCAATAAATCATCTAGATAAAAAATTAGATATTATTTAAGGGGGATATAATTATGAAAAAGCTATTTAAGATATTTTTAGTACTATCGCTCAGCGTTATGTTAGGAGGTTGTAGTGTTAAGTTTGGGGTTGAAAGTAGAAATGATGATAATGATAGCAATTCAACTAATTATAGTGGGGAAAGTATAAATAAGGTTGAAACAATAGAAGGTATAAATAATATTAATATAAAAATAGAAGTTAGTAGTGTAAAAGTAATGTACTATGAAGGTAAGGATATTGAAGTTTCAGGTACTTTAGGAAAGCTATCTAAAGGTATAACAATAGATAAAAGTTCAGATGAACTAACAATTAATGAAAAATCAAAGAAGCGTAATAGTATAAATAGAGATTCTACTAGCGATTTAAAGATAAAGATACCAAATAGTTATAACGGAAATATAGATTTAGAATTTGGTGTTGGGGAATATGAAGTTAGAGATTTGAAAGTAGATAATATAAATATTAGTTCAGGAGTAGGACAGTTACTCATAAAAGATATTTCATTTAATAAACTTGATTTAGAAAGTGGAGTAGGAGATGTTGAATTAGAAACAAAAGAAATGACTGGAGATATAAATATTGAAGGTGGAGTCGGAAGCATAGAAGTATCATTGGGAAATGTAAATGGAAATTTAATCTTTGAAGGTGGCGTTGGAAATACTAATATAAGGATACCATCAGATTCACCAGTAAGTATAAGAACAGATTCTGGACTTGGAAAAGCTAATATAAATGCTAAAACATCTGGGGAAAATAAATATGTATTTGATATTAGCATGGGAATTGGAGAAATAAATATAACAAACTAAAATCGATGCAGGTAAGTTTGCCTGCATCTTTATTTGTATACTATTAATTAACTGGATGGTGTATTAAAATATTAAAGCTTTATTATTACTTATATATGATATGATTAATAATGAATAAATATAGCGTTTATCTATGGGCATAAATATTGTGCTGAAAGATGAAAAATGATAAAATGAGAACAAAAGTTCGTTGGGAATAATTATAATTAAGGTGATAATATGAAAAAAGTTAAGATATTACAAGCTGGAGATTTGCATTTTGATACTCCATTTAAAGATTTAAATAAAAATATAGCTTTAATAAGCAAAGAAGAGCTTTTAGAAGTTTTTAGTAGGATTATAAACATGTGTATAGAAAATTCTGTTGATATTTTACTATTAACTGGGGATATTTTTGATAATTTAACAGTAAATAAAAAAACACTAGGTTTTATTAAAAATCAATTAGAAAGAATAATCAACATAAAAGTGTTTATATCTCCTGGTAATCATGATCCATATTACGAAAAGTCATTTTATAAAATGATAGAATGGCCAAATAATGTTCATATATTCAAAAGTTCAATTGAATTTGTAGTTTTGCAGGATTTAGAAACTGTTGTATGGGGAGCAGGCTTTAATACTCATCATGTTAAAAAGAGTATGTTAAAGAATATTTCTATAAATGAAAAATATATAAATATAATGGTTATACATGGTGATATATCAAATAGTGATGAAGGAAATGATTATAATCCAATAACCTTAAGGGATATAGAAGAGAGTAAATTAGATTATATAGCTATAGGTCATAGACATAACTACAGTGGAATATTAAGACAAAAAAATACTTGCTATGCTTATGCAGGATGTCCTCAGGGAAGAGGCTTTGATGAACTTGGAGATAAAGGTGTTATAGTTGGAGATGTTTCAAAAGGTGCTGTTGATCTTAGATTTATTAGAACTTCAAAAAGAAATTATTATGTAGTTGATGTAGATATAAGTAATTCTATTAGTTATGAAGAAATAAAAGAAAAGATAATAAATTCTATAAATGAAGAAGACAGAAGGAATAATTTATATAAAATTATTTTAAAGGGTGAAATGGAATCATATATCAACTTAAATGAAGATATAGCATTTGAAAAAGTGAAAGATTATTTTTACTTTGTTAAAGTAATTGATAATACTGATGTAAAGTTAGATTTTGATAAAATATCAAAGGATTATTCTGTTAAAGGGGTTTATGCAAGAAAGCTACTAGATAAAATGGCAGATGATGACTATGATGACGAAGTGATAAAATTAGCATTAAAGATAGGCATCCAATGTTTGTCACATGAGGAAGTGAATTTAAATGATTATAAATAAGATAAATATTATTTCTTTTGCGGGATTAAAAGATAAGACGATTGAGCTTAATAATGAAATAAATCTAATATACGGTGAAAATGAAAAAGGTAAAAGTACTATTCAAAATTTTATTAGAATTTGGCTCTATGGTATGAATTCCAAAAGAAGCAAGGATATTAAAAATAATGATAGAGTAAGATTTATGCCTATTGATGGAGATAAGATTAGAGGAGAACTATATGTAACACATAATAAAAGAAGTTATATTATAAGGAGAAGTTTTGGTTCAACTAAGAAGGAAGATGTATCAGAAGTAATAGATGCTGAATCAGGTGATATAGTTTTAGATATACCAAAAGATGAACCAGGAAAGTACTTTTTTAATGTAAACTCATCAACATTTCTAAAAACATTATTTATAAGTCAATTAGGGGTAGCTATTTCTAAGGATAAGGAAGAAGAAATAATAGATAAGGCAGCAAACTTATTAGGTAGTGGCGAAGAAAGTGTTTCACTGCAAAAAGCATTAGAGAAGTTAGATACTATAAAAAAATCTATAACTACAAGCAGAAAAACAGGAGAATTAGATTTACTTAGAAATAAATATAATTCATTAAACGAAGAAAAATATGAGGCTTATAAATTATCGGAATCTAGTATAGACAAAGAACAAAATTTAATTACTTTAAAAGATAATAGAGAAGAATTAAGAAAAGAACTTAAAAATTTAGATATATATAAGAAATATATGAAAAAAGCAAAGCTTCAAAAAGAATATGAAGAAATAACTGAATATTTAAAGAAGAAAGAAGAGTTGAAGAAAAAGGAAAGATATATAGAAGAAAGTATATCTTCTAGAAATGGTGTAATAGATGAAGTTTTACTAAATGATATAAAGGATGAAAACTCATTATACTTTAGTATATTGGATATGAAATCTGAAGAAGAAAAGAAGTGGAATAATAGTAAAGAAATTTATTTAAATAAAAGAAATGAGTTTGAAAATTTATTTTTCATAGAAAACTTATCAAGTGAAGATAAAAATAAGTTTATGAAAGCTATCATGGAAAGAGAAAACCTAAAGGAGAAAATGAAAAACTATGAGGCTTTAAACAATGATATAAATCTTATAAAAAGATATATAGAAAAAAAGAAGGATTATATAGGAAGTTCTATTAATTTTAGAGGAATAAGAGATGAAATAGGAAAGATATTAGAAAAATATGAAGATAAGTTAAAAGAGCTTAAATTTAAATTAGAGAATTCATCTAATAAAGTAAGAGAAAAAGATATAGACATTAAATTGAAGAGTCAGCATAAATTGATTAATTTATCAATTATAATTTTTGCTGTTATTTTAGCTTTATCTATTTTTCTATTTAGAGATAACTTACTCTTAATAGTTATATTAACAGGCATTATAAGCCTTCTTACATTTAAATCTTTTAATTTAAGAACAGAGATGAATAATATTGATAAGCATAATAGTTTATTTAATATTGATAAATTAGAAGAAGATATAAAAGAAATAGAAAAAGATATTTTCAAATATACAAAGTTAGTTGGAGCAACTTCTTATGAAGATTTTATTAGAAAATTAAAGCTTTTTGATGAGTTTGTCTTGTATGAAGAAAAGCAAAATATAAAGATAACAGAAAAGGAAATTCAAGTGTCTGTTCTAAATATAAGGACGGTTGAAGAAAATTATAAAAATAACGAAGATTATATAGAATATATATTAGATTTAGCAAAGACAAGAGATGTAAATGAAGTAATAGTAATGTTATCTAAATACGAAGAAGTAAATAAGGAAATTTTATCTATAAGAATAGACATAGAAAAAGAAGAACAATCAATAAATAAATTACAAAAAGAACTTGAAATAAGAGAAAAAAGAATAAGAGAAAAGCTTGAATTTATAGGCTTAGAAGATATAGATTTATTCAGTTTAGAAGAAAAGTTATTAGAAATAAAACAAAAGGTAAAGCAAAGAGATGAAATTGTTAGAACATTAGAAAGTATAGATGAAACTTATAAGGCTTTAACTAAGGATAAGGATATAGATGCAATAAAGGAAGATTTAAAAGACATAATTAACGAAAATATAAATTATACTTATTCCTCAGAAGATGAGATAGATAATCAGATTTCAATAAAATCAAATGAATTAATAGAAATTGAGAAGTCTATAAAAGATGTTGAAAATGATTTAAATAATAGGTTTATAGGTAAAAGAAATATACCTCAAATAGAAGAAGAAATAGAAGATGTTAGGGAAAAGATTAATAAGTTTGAATTAAGGTTAAAAGCTACCGAATTAGCTATAGAAAAAATGAATGAGTCTATAAGAGAAGTTAGAGGAAACTTTGGGAATATTTTAAATTCTAGTGTTATAGAATACTTTAAGGATTTAACAAATAAGAGCTATGATGATGTTATGGTGTCGGATTCATATGAGATGAAAGTAAGAAGGGGGTCGGATGTTCTACCTGGAGCTATTTTAAGTAATGGAGCAAATGATCAATTATACTTATCTTTAAGGCTAGCATTTATTAATATGATATATAAGGATATGGATTTCCCAGTTACGTTAGACGATGCTTTTGTACAATACGACGATAATAGAACCGAGAAAGCCATTGATTTGCTTCTAAGTTGTAAATTTAAACAATTATTAATATTTACATGCCAATCTAGAGAGAAGAATATGTTGGAAAAGAAAAATATAGAAATTAATTATATTTCATTGTAGTATTGACAATAATAGTATAAGAAGATAAAATTATACCAATGAATAATGCAAATCATTTGCAAAAGAGGTGGAGAAATGAAGAAAAAATTATTGGGATTAACTCTTATACTGGGAATCATCTTTTCTTTTTCTGGATGTGTAAATAAAAGTAATGATGATAATGGAGAAAAATTAAGAGTAGGTGTTACAATTAATCCTCTTAAAGACTTTACAGAAGCAATAGGTGGAGATAAGGTAGAAGTATTTTCAATTATACCAGATGGTAGTGATGCACATAGTTTTGATCCTAAGCCAAAGGATTTAAAAGATTTAATAAATACAAACATGTTTGTATATAATGGGCTTGGAATGGAGGAATGGATAGACTCTGTTTTAAATACAATAGAAGGCAAAGGTATTAAAGTAGTAGAAGCTAGTAATGGTATAAAACCAATTAGTATATCAGAAGAAGATCATGATCATGAAGAGGGCGAAGAAGATGATCATGATCACAGCCATGGAGGAAATGATCCTCATATGTGGCTAAGCTTAAGCGATGCAGCAAAAGAAGCTGAGAACATAAAGAATGCTTTAATTGAGATAGACCCAGAAAATAAAGATTACTATGAAAGTAATTATGAAAAGTTAAATAAAGATTTCACTACTTTACAGGATGAATACAAAACTAAGTTTCAAGAAATAACAAATAAGGATTTTGTTACTGGACATGCAGCCTTTGCTTATTTATGTAGAGACTTTGGATTAACTCAAAAAAGTATAGCAGATGTTTTTGGGGAAGGTGAGTTAACTCCAAAAAATTTAGAAGCTTTAATAAATTACTGTAAGGAAAATGGTGTTAAAGTTGTATTTAGTGAATCTACAGCAAGTGCAAAGGAATCAGAAACTTTAGCAAAAGAAGTTGGAGCTAAAGTAGAAAAGATATATAGTCTTGAAACTAAGGAAGATAATAAAAGCTATTTAGAAGGTATGAAATATAATTTAGAAACCATATATAATTCATTAAAAAGTTAATATCTATAGTTGAAATATTTTTTTATTAAATAAAGATTTAAAAGATATCGGATAATAGGTATAGTAAGAATGCTTATATCCGATATTTTATTTTCTAATTAGAAGATAGTAAGTTTATATGATAAAATTATTAAGTAAGGGTGGTGTAAATTATGAGCAGAGCATTAAGTTTTTATGAAAGTAAAATATCAAAATATGAAGAGAAGATAAAAGATCTAAATAAAGTTATAACTAAGCTTTCTACTTTAAGATTAATTATAGTTATTATGGCTATATTATCGGCATACTATTTTTACAAAAGAGAAAGCATAGTATTATTAATATTATCGATAGTTATGTTTACAGCCATATTTATTGTAGTAGCATATTATCATAATAAAAAAATTCAAGAGAAAAAAGAATATAAAGTATATATAAATATAAATAGTAATGGAATAGCTAGAATAAAGGGGACTTTTAAAGAAAAAGAAGATAAAGGTGAAGAATTTTTAAGAGATGAGCATCCTTTTGCAAGTGATTTAGATATATTTGGAAGAAATTCGCTTTTTCAAATGATTAATTCAACAAAAACTAAGTTTGGAAGAAATAAGCTATCTCAAATGCTAAACTTAAAGACAATTCCAAATAGAGAAGAAATATTAAAAAAGCAAGAAGCTATAAATGAGTTAGGTGAAAAAGTAGAGTGGAGACAACGTCTAGAAGTTAAATCCACTATTAAAAAGAGCGGGACAAAAGATATAAATGAACTTTTAGAGTGGGCAAATGGAAAAAGTGAAATAAAACCATTATTTAAGGTAGTTCCCTATTTATTTATAGCAATTACTATGATATCAATAGTATTAGTAATTTTAAAAGTATTACCAATAAGTTATATCATTTTAGTTTTTATGATTAATTACTTAGTAGTAAAAATACTTACAAAGGATTTAGTACAAATTATAAAATTATTTGATAAACATAAAAAAGATATAGAGGCATATACAAATTTATTAACTCTTATAGATAGCGAAAATTTTGATTCAGTACTTTTAAAAGAGCTAAAGAATAAATTATATTCTTCTGAAAATAAAAGTTGTGTTGATGAAATGAAAGCACTTAAAAGATTAGTTGACTGGTTAGGGGATAGCTCATCTAACGCATATTATTTATTATTAAATGTAACTGTATTGTCAGATACTTTTATTTTAAGAAATTTAGAAGAGTGGAGAAGACTAAATGGAGATAAAATAGAACAATGGCTTAATATAATGGGAGAGCTTGAAGCCTTATCTAGTGTATCTAATTTATCATTTGATTTTGATAAATGGACTTATCCTAAGATTAGTACATCAGATGTAGTCGAAGGTATAAATGTAGGTCATCCTATGGTAGGTGAAAAAGCTATAGTTAACAGTTTTACATTAAAAGATGATGCAAAGGTTGCTTTAATAACAGGTTCAAATATGTCGGGTAAAAGTACTTTTTTAAGAACTATTGGGTTAAATTTGCTTTTAAGCTATATAGGAGCTCCTACTTGTAGTAAAAGTTTTACTTGTGGAATTTTTAGTATATATACATGTATGAGAACTAAGGATAACTTAGAGGAAAGTATATCATCATTTTATGCAGAAATATTAAGGATAAAGATACTTATTGAAGCTGCCAAAAATGGAGAAAAGGTATTTTTCTTATTAGATGAAATTTTTAAAGGTACAAATTCAAAGGATAGACATGAAGGTGCACAAGTTCTTATAAATCAATTAGTAAAAAATAATGCTATGGGACTTGTTTCTACTCATGATTTAGAATTATGCGATTTAGAAAAAACAAAGAAATGGATTAAAAATTATAACTTCCAAGAATACTATGAAAAAAACAATATTAAATTTGATTATAAGTTGAGAGAAGGAAGAAGTACAACTCAAAATGCAGTTCATTTGATGAAGTTAGCAGGTATAGAGTTTAATGATAAATAAATAGAGCTGTCTAAGACAGCTCTATTTAAAATTGTGAATTTAAAATAATAATATTTATATAATTTTGAATTTAATATTTTTAATTGAATTTTATGATATATTTTCAAATTTTATATAGTAAAAATTCTAAATACTAGTGAAAAATATTAATAAAAATGGCATAATATACCTATAATAATAATTGATGAGAGGTATAAAAATGGCATTTATAATAATTGATTTAGAATTTAATAATCTAGAAGGAATACATAAGTATTATCCAAATATATTTGATGATTATCCTAATTTACAAAATATAGATTTAGATAATGAAATAATAGAAATAGGTGCAATAAAACTAGATAATTATATGAAGCCGCTTGAAGAATTTAAAGAATATATAAAACCATCTGTTATTCCTGTGCTAAACCCTAAAATATCAGAAATAACAAACATAAAAGAAGAGGATTTAGAAAATGGAGTATCATTCGAGGTAGGAATTGAGAATTTATCAAGAATTATAGATGATGGTGATATTATTTGCTCTTGGGCAAAGGATGATATTATTGAAATAATTAACAATGCAGTATATCATAAATATGATAATTTAGATTGGCTTAAAAACTATCTTGATTTACAAGAGTATTCAACAAAAATACTAGCTAAAAAGAAATCACTTAGCTTGAAAAATGCCTTAGAGGAATTAAAAATAAGAATAGATAAAGATAAGTTGCATGATGCTTTAAATGATGCTATTTATACTTCTTTAGTATTTAAAAGAATATATAATTCAAGAGTGCTCAAAAATTATATAATTAAAGATATTTATAATATGCCTGCAGTAGTTATAAAAAATTTATCAGAGTATAATTTAGATTTGGATAAGATAAACTGCAAATGTCCTAAGTGTAATGTGGATTTAGAAATTGAGCATGATTTTATACCTATAAAATGGAGATTTGTATCTCTTTGTAAATGTCCTAAGTGTAACAATAAGATTTTAAATGAGGTAATAGTAAAAAAGACTTTTAGTGGAGAGGAAGTTTATAAAGAAATTTCTACTATTGTAGATGAAATAGAATATATGAATTATAGTTATAAGATCAAAAAACTAGATGATAAATTAATAAAATATTAAATAATTATAATTTTAAAACTATTACATTGTAATTATGATAAAATGTATATGTGTATTAGTTTTAAATTATAAGTATGGGAGATTGATAAAATATGAATATAGCATTTTTTTTAACACCTAAAAATGAGGTTATATATGAATATTTAGATGCAACCATGAGACAAGTTATAGAGAGAATGGAACATCATGGATATACAGCTATTCCATTAATAGATAAAGAAGGAAAATATGTAGGAACATTAACAGAGGGAGATTTGCTATGGAAGCTAAAAAATACTCCGGATTTAAATTTTAAAAATACTGAAAATGTTAGAATTATAGATATTCCAAGAAAAAGAAAGCATAAAAGCGTTTCAATAAATGCAGATGTAGAAAGTTTAATTTCACTTGCTACAAATCAAAATTTTGTACCAGTAGTAGACGATGAAGGAATATTTATTGGTATAATAAAAAGAAGTGATATAATTAATTATTGCTATAGCGAAATGAGAAAGAAGAAAATAGTATAATAAAAATATATAGGAGGATTGGTTATGATAATAGTTATTTCTCCTGCAAAAACTTTAGATTTTGAAGAAAAAGATAATAACTTACCAATGAGTGAGCCGAGATTTTTAGAAAAGTCGCAGGAAATTATGAATGAATTAACTAAATATGATAGTTATTCTTTAGAAAAACTTATGAAGATAAGTACTAAATTAGCAACAGTAAATAGGGATAGAATTGAAAAATGGACAACTAGTTTGGATACTTCTAAACAAGCATTATTAGCCTTTAGGGGTGATGTTTATAGGGGAATGGATGTTGGAAGTTTATCTCATTCTGAGCTTTTTTATGCAAATGATCATTTAAGAATTTTATCTGGTTTATATGGAGTATTAAGACCATTTGATGGGATAAATGAATATAGATTAGAAATGGGAATAAAGTTACCAGTTAACGATTTAAAAGATTTATATGAGTTTTGGGATGAAATCTTAGAAGAGAGTATATTAGATGAAATAAAGAATCATAATAATAAAACTATAATAAATTTAGCATCGCAAGAGTACTTTAAATCAATTGAAGGTTTAGCAAATAGAGAAGAAGTCAATGTAATCACAATAACATTTAAGGAATTTAGAGGTGATAAGTATAAGATAATTTCCTTAAATGCTAAAAGAGCTAGAGGTATGATGAGTAGATATATCATTCAAAATGAAATAGAGGATATAGAGGACATTAAAAAATTCAATTTAGATGGATATGAATTTAATGAAGAAATGTCTACTGAGAAAGAATTAGTTTTTACTAGAGAATAGTGAAAAAGTAATAGTTTTAGAAATATTTTAGTAGGATAAGCTGAAATTATAATAATATATTAAAAAAATTTATATATTGCATATTTTAATAGTATGAAGCTATTAGAATTAGTGAACTAAAATAAACTAAGGGGGTCGTGAAACGCGATCCCCTTAGTTTACATATTGAGAAAATAGCTAATTACACAAAATTTTCGTTTTTTTAAGAATTACTAATTAAATTTAAGCTTGTTCATAGGTTTCAACAACTAAATTAAATTCTTCTTCATCAGTTATTTCACCAAACTCATCAGATGAAATTCCAGGATAATAATAAAGAATAAATTTATCGTTAGAATCACTAAGGTTTTCTAATGCTATATACAATCTATCATATTCACAATTTTCTATAGTAGCAAGAACCTTATATCTACTAGCTTTACCTGTATTGTTATTAGTTAAATCCAAAATAAAGTTATTATTAAAGCGAACATTTAATTTAGATTTATCACAGGTTTTTATATATGAATTAGCTCTACAACCACTGCAACTTTGAAATTGACATTCTTTTATGCAGTTTAAACATGAACATTTAGAACAATTTTTAAATTGATTAAAGGCTGCTAAGTTATTTTGTTTATAGTCGGTTAGTTTTAAAACACTATTATCTTTTTTGAAAAAACTAAATTTTTTATTTTTATTAGAGTATTCTGTATCATTTAACATATCCATATATTCTTTTAAGATGGGAAGTTTAGAATAATACTTTCTCTTTTTTAAAATATTTTCATCAAGGAAAGGGCTAACTTCACTTATAGCATAAGTTATATCGGTATATACTTTACCAATAGTAGCCTTTTCTTCATTTATGAAATCAATAGTACTTGACATTTAATCACCTAATTTGCATTTTTGTATTTTTCAAGCTCTAAATCAAGATCAACAGTATCTAAAGCATCAAATTCACTATCAAAATTATCAACATCTCTAAGCTCACCTAGACCATTAGCTAGTGATTCATGTTTTTGAATTTTTCTTTCTATGCTATCAATTTCAATTGAATTTGATTTTGTTTGAACATTAGCAAGAACTTCATTAACTTTTTGAGTAGCCTTTGCATTGCTATATCTTGCAGCAGCTTCATCTCTATAATTTCTTGTCTTTTCAATTTCTGATTCTAACGCAGCTAGATTCTTTTTAATAGTATCTGCTTGAGCTCTTGCAGTTTCATAGCTAGATTTTAAACTTGTATATTTCTTTTCAGATTCAATCTTTTTAGCTAAAGCTCTTTTAGCTAAATCTTCATTGTTTTTAGATAAAGCTAATTTAACCTTATCTTCAAAATCCTTAACTTCTAATTCAGCAGATTCCATTTTCTTTTTAATTTCATGTGCATTTCCTATGATTTGTGCAGAGTTTAATTTAGCTGAATTAAGTTGTTTTTCCATATCCCTAATTTTTTGATCTAATAATTCTATTGGATTTTCCATTTCATCTAAAGTTGAATTTACCTTTGATTTTAACATATTTGACATCCTTGTAAAAATTCCCATAATTTGTCCTCCTGAAATTAATATTTTCTATTTTTCAAATAAATTCGTATTACAATAACTATAATTATGAAGATAATAGCAAGTGTAAATATAGAACCAAAGGAGATGCCACCTCCCCCTCTGCTAAAACCAAAATTTCTCATAGCAGAAAGTCCATATGCCATTTTCCCGAAAGAAAAGCCTTTATCATAATTAGTTGTTGTATTCGTATTATCTTTATCTTGGGTGTTTTTGTTTTCACTTGTAGAATTACTTGAACTTTTCTTTTCATCATCTGAAGTTGTACTAAATGATCCAGATGAAAAGTTCTTAGAGGTTCCAGACTTACCTTTATCTACATTGCTAAAGGAACCGCTTTTATATCCACTAGATGAAGTCGATGTGGATTTTGAGTCTGAACTTGATGTACTTGATTTACTATTACTGCTACTAGTACTTGATTTAGAACTGTTGGAACTCTTTGAGCTATTACTAAAAGAGCTACTTTTAAAACCACTACTTGATTTAGATACATTTGATTTACCACCACTAGATTTAAAGCTACTAGAGCTAGATTTAGAACTAGATTTAAAGCCAGAACTAGATTTAAAGCTTCCAGAGCTTCTAGGTTTAGCAGAAACAGTTATTTCCCCATGCGTAATATTATCAAATACAGAGATTGCATCAATAAGAAAACTAGAAGTTAGGAAAACAAAAGTTAATAGTAACGTGAAAATTAGTTTTCTATTATTCTTTTTTATAAATTTCACCTCCAAGAAAAGATTGTATTTATATATTATAGTAAAAATAATAATTTCTCAAAACTCATTTAAAGGTAAATAGTAGCAAAAATTAAGAAAAGCATTAAAAATCTAAATACATCTCACTATATCGTAACGATACTATCATTTAATATTTGATAATAACCTTTTAAGAGTTAATAAATAACTTGTAAAAATGATTTAAGATTTTTTTATAATATATTTAATTATAGCATATTTAAATAATTTATATAAGTTTGAGTATATATAATAAATATATTTGAGATTATGAAGATATTAATAAATTTAAAGTCTTGTAATCAATATCAGATTATTCTAAAATTAATTTATTATACAACATTTTTAAGGAGTGAAATACATGACAAATCAAAATTTAGAAGGAACAATGGGAGATTTATTAAAAGACTTCGATGTTAAAAGAATAAGAACAGGCGATATATTAGATGGTGAAATAATTGATGTAAATGATAAAGAAGTTATGGTAAATATCAATTATGCATTTGACGGAATGATTTCAAAGGAAGATTTAACGAATACTGAGAAAGATCCTAGGGAAGTTGTAAGTAAAGGAGATAAAATAAAAGTATATGTCTTATCACCTAACGATGGAGAAGGATATGTTAAGCTTTCAAGAACAAAGGCTTTAGAAATAACTGAGAGAGAGGAAATTGAAAAAGCTTTTAAAAATGAAGAAAATGTAACTGTTTATGTTAAGGAAGAAGTTAAGGGAGGTTTAGTTGCTTATTATGGAAATATAAGAGTGTTTATACCTGCATCATTAGCTTCAAGAGAAAGAATAGAATTAAACACATTAGTAGGAAAAGAATTAGAAGTTAGAATTATTGAGTTAGATTTTAAATCAAGAAAGATAGTTGCATCAAAAAGAGTTTTAGAAGATGCTATATATGAAAATAAGAAAAAAGAATTATGGAAATCAATTAAGTCAGGAGAAAAAAGAACTGGAATAGTTAAAAAGATAATTAAATCAGGTGCGATAGTTGATATTGGAGGAATAACTGGTTTAATTCATTTAAATGACTTATCTTGGGGAAGAGTACACAGAGCTGAAGATGTGGTTAATATAGGAGATAAAGTTGAAGTATTTATTGGAGAAGTAGATACTAAAAATGAAAGAGTATCATTAATATTAAAAGATATAGATCAAGATCCATGGGAAACAAACGTATCAAACTTAAAAATTGGTGGTATTTTAGAAGGTAAGGTAGTTAAGTTCCTTAACTTTGGAGCATTTATAGAGTTATTCCATGGAGTAGAAGGATTAGTTCATATAAATGAAATATCAGAAGAAAACATAGCTAAGCCATCAGATGTATTAACACTAGGACAGAATGTAAAGGTTAAAGTTTTAGATGTTGATAAAACTAATAAAAAAATATCATTAACTATAAAAGATGCAGAAGAAAAGTCAAAGGAATATTTACAATATAACGATAATGATGAAGGTGTATCATTAGGAGACTTGTTTAAAGGATTATTTAATTAATAGATGAGAATTAAACTTAATGATATGTATTAATTTTCCGATTTAATACATATCATTAATGAGGCTAATTCTTCATTTATAATTTTAAGTGCCAAATATAATCTGGCTAAGATAAATAGACCGTGAAATAAGCATATAGCGAGCGATTAGAAGTACTTGGCGAAGGAAGAGCTACTAGGCTTTAGTATTGCTTAATTGTTTGAGCGCAGCGCGAGTTAACCAAAACTCTTGGCATAGTAGTTTTTCCGAGCCTAGTACTTCTTTGTGTAGCTATTTAGCTTATGGAGCAGATCTATTTATCGAAGCCTTTATATTCATGAATAAAAGTATACTACACCTTTTCTATTTTAAGCATATTAGTTCCACCAGTAGTAGCACTTGGCATTCCTGCTGCAACTATTATATCATCACCTTTTTCAGCTATAGATAAATTAGTAGCAACTTTTTTAGCTTCACTTAATATTTCATCAGTAGTAGTAAATACATCACATTTAGTAGGGAAAATACCAAAATTAAGATTTAATCCTCTTCTAACTTCATCGTGGGGAGTTATAGCAATAATTGGGCACTTAGGTCTATATTTTGATATAAGCTTAGCTGTTGCGCCGCTATTTGTGGCAGCAACAACTGCTTTTGCATGCAAAAGGTTTGAACTTCTACAAGCAGAATAGCTAATTGCTTCAGAAAATGATGTTAATGAAGGTTCTTTTAATCTTTGATTTAAATAATTATAATCTAAATTATCTTCTGTTTCTATTGCTATTCTAGACATCGTTTCGGCAGCTTCTATAGGATAATTTCCATTTGCACTTTCACCACTTAACATGATTGCATCGGTTCCATCAAATATTGCATTACATATATCACAAGCTTCAGCTCTTGTAGGAAGAGAATTTCTAATCATTGAATCTAACATTTGGGTAGCTGTTATAACTATTTTACCAGCTTCATTACATTTTCTAATTATGTTCTTTTGAATAATAGGAACTTTTTCAATAGGAATTTCAACTCCCATATCGCCTCTAGCCACCATTATTCCATCGGCTGCTTCTATTATAGAATCTATGTTATCTACGCCTTCTTGATTTTCTATCTTTGCAATAATTTGTATATAATTACCACCATGAGTTTTTAAAACATTTCTTACATCTTCAATATCGGAAGCTTTTCTAATAAATGAAGCTGCAACAAAATCAACTTTATTCTCACAACCAAAGATTAAATCTTTCTTATCCTTTTCAGTTATTGAAGGTAAATTTATTTTTACATTTGGAACATTAACACCCTTGTGATTTTTAATAGTTCCAGCTACTGTTACTTTACACTTAATGTTATTTCCTGTTACATCTTCTATTTTAAATCTTAACAGACCATCATCAACTAAGATTTCTCCACCAACTTTAACATCCTTATATAAATCTACATAAGATATGGAGCACTTTTCGGTATCGCCAAGTATTTCTTCACCACAAATGAAAGTGAAATTTTGACCTTCTTTAAGATCAACTCCGTCATTTACAAAATTATGTGTTCTAATTTTAGGTCCTTTAATATCTAGAATGATAGCAGTAGGGGCATTTAAATCTTCTCTTATTTTTTTTATAAGATCAATTTTTTCTTTATGAGTTTCATGAGTACCATGAGAAAAATTTAATCTGGCAGCACTCATTCCTATTTTGATAAATTCTCTTAAAGTCTCTTCGTTATCACTAGCAGGTCCGATTGTAAAAATCATTTTTGTTTTTTGCATAAAGATCACCTCACATTTAAATTAGCACATACAATATAAAGAATATTTTGAATAATCATAATAAAAAAATATAATTTAAGTATTATATATACTATGATATACTTAAAACTATATAATAATTCTAACATAATTTACTATGAAGGGAGAAAAAAATATGAACATTTTACAAAATTTAGAACCAAAAAGCGTTTTTAAATACTTCGAGGAAATATCACAAATACCTAGAGGCTCAGGAAATGAAAAGGCTATAAGTGATTATTTAGTTAATGTAGCAAAAAAATTAAATTTAGAAGTAATACAAGATGAAGCATTAAATGTTATTATAAAAAAACCAGGAACAAAGGGATATGAAAACTCTGGAACTGTTATACTTCAAGGTCACATGGATATGGTTTGTGAAAAAAATAAAGGAACAGACCATGATTTTCAAAAAGATCCATTAAAGTTAAGAGTAGTTGATGATATGGTTTATGCAACTAACACTACTTTAGGAGCAGATAATGGTATTGCAGTTGCATATGCTTTAGCAATTCTTGAATCAACAGATATACCACATCCATCAATAGAAGTATTAATAACAACAGATGAAGAAACTGGTATGTCAGGAGCTATGGCAATTTCAAAAGAGCATATAAATGGAAAAATATTATTAAACTTAGATAATGAAGAAGAAGGTCATTTATTAGTAAGTTGTGCAGGTGGAATAAGAAGCAAACATACATTAAATGTAACTCTAGAAGATGCTGGTGATTATAATAACTTCTTACATATTGCAGTGAGGGGATTAAAAGGTGGCCATTCTGGAATGGAAATAAATAAGGAAAGAGGAAATTCTAACAAGATAATGGGTAGAATTTTAAAATCTTTATTAGCTGTAGATTATAAATTAGTTTCAGTAAATGGTGGATCTAAAAATAATGCTATACCAAGAGAAGCTGATGCAATAATAGGATTAAAATCAGAAGATGTAGCAAAGGCTAAGGAATTAATAAATAGTTGGAATAAAGTTTTATTAAATGAATTAAAGACTCAAGATCCTGGCGTTAATATCACTATATTAGAAAATACAGAAAATGTAGAAAAAGTATTTACAAAAGAATCTACTGAAAAAGTTGTAAACTTATTATACTTAATACCTAATGGAATAAACACAAATAGTGTGGAAATAAAGGATTTAGTAGAAAGTTCAACTAATTTAGGAGTTGTAACTACTGAAGGTAATAAAGTAGAATTTGACAGTGCTATAAGAAGTTCAGTTGCATCATTAAAAGATGAAATAGTTTTAAGAAGTAAAACTATAGCAGAACTTATGGGAGCAGAATTTGAAACAACTGCAGGATATCCAGAATGGCAATACGATAGCGAATCAAAAGTAAGAGGAATTTGCCAAGATGTTTATAAGAGAATGTATGGTAAAGAAGCTAAGATCGTTGCTATTCACGCTGGAGTTGAATGTGGATTATTTAATGAAAAGCTAGGAAAGCTAGATATGATTAGCTTTGGACCAGACCTTTATGATGTTCATACACCACAAGAGCACATGAGTATAACATCAGTTAAAAATGTTTGGGATTACTTATTAGAAGTTTTAAAAGAATTAAAATAAACTTATTAATAATTAAATAAATATGTAAATATAAATAGCTAGACTATTATTTTATAGTCTAGCTATTTATATTTACTGAAAAGTTAAAATGGAAATAATGGAGAGGTTGAGGATGTTTTGTTATGCAAAATTAAAAAAAATAATTTACATAATGAATATTATTAAATCCACTTGAATATATATTTAATATAAAAAGAGGGGGATGATAAAATGAAGTACACAAAATATAATTACAAAAAGAAAAATGAGGGGGCTAAGTTTTTGACTTCCTTAGTTATGACAACACTTGCAGCTGTAGTTATAGGGCTAATAGGAGCATGGGTATTACTTAAGATTATTCCTGATATCAATAAAGGAAATGTAATAACACAAGAGCCGGTAGTGAATGTAAATAATAATGCCGAAAATAATACACAGCAGGTTCAAGAGCAAAAATTTGCATTTATACAATGTGGTTATTTTTCAAAAGAAGATAATGCTAAACAAGTGTTAGCCAAAATAGAAAACGAATTTAACTCTTTTATGATTAAAGACGAAACAGGAAAATTTAAAGTCCTAGCTGGTATAGCAAAAGAAGAGGATAGTTCTGAAATAACAGAAAAATTAAAAGAAAAGTCAATTGAAAATGCTAAAATAGGTGTATCATTAAATAAAAATGATGAAGTCCAAGGACAAATAGGAGCTATAACAGAAGGATATCTACAAATAATAAATACTGCAAGTGAAGATGAAGTAAAAGAAATAAATACTAGTGATTTTAAAAATTGGACCAAGGAATTGAATGAGGTTAAAGAAGGTGATGGGGTAGATGTACTTAAAGAATATAAGGCGCATATAGAATCATTACCAGAAACTATTAATAAGGAAAATATAGTATCAGAATTAGGGTATATTTATTCTATTTTAGTGAACTGGCAGAAATAAAAAACAGCATATGGATAAAAATAACAAAACTATTACAAATAAATAAAAATTAAATAAAGAAAGACAAAGCCACTTGTTTGAAAACTTATATAATGATACACTATATAAGATATAAGATAGGGATAAATGGCTTTGTCTTTATATCTTTGCATTGCTAATTTAAATATTTTAAAACTTAAATGATTAAACCATACCGTTTTGTCAATACTATAAAATATGTGTAAAAATAGGATGTGATAGGTTTGAATTATGTATTAGCGTCTGGCTCAGAAAGACGACAGGAACTATTGCATAGAATAGTAGATGAATTTGACATAATAGTAAGTGACTTCGATGAACGTAAGATTTTATTTAACGGAAATGTAGATGAATATGTAATTGATTTAGCTAAG
The DNA here is from genome assembly GCF_024622765.1 of Clostridium mucosae. Taxonomy (NCBI): domain Bacteria; kingdom Bacillati; phylum Bacillota; class Clostridia; order Eubacteriales; family Clostridiaceae; genus Clostridium; species Clostridium mucosae. Next base: position 123,932 of record NZ_JANKAF010000010.1, read on the forward strand.
GGAAAGGCTCTTAGCGTTAAAGAGAGTCTAAAAGAAGAAGCTATAATAATTGCAGGAGACACAGTAGTAGTTTTAGATGATAAAATCTTAGGAAAACCAAATAATGAAGAAGATGCATATAGCATGTTAAAACAACTTAGTGGAAAAACTCATAGAGTTTATTCTGGATTAGTAGTGATAAACATGTACAATAATAAAGTTGAAAAAGAATCTCTTTATACTGAGGTTAAATTTTCTAATTTAACTGAAGAGGAGATAAAAAGTTACATAAAGACTGGAGAACCGCTTGATAAAGCAGGTGCTTATGGAATACAAGGGTATGGTGGAGTTTTTATAGAAGGTATTAATGGCTGTTATTATAATGTAGTAGGATTACCATTAAATCTTTTAAATAAAATGCTTAAGAAGGTTAAATAATAGGGATTTAGGGTATATTTATTAATAAAACTATTATTATTTTGAGGAGTATTTATATGAATAATAGTATAAAAGTGATAGATATACCAAAAGAAGAAAGACCTATAGAAAAATTGCTTATAAACGGACCTGAAATACTAAGTAATGCAGAACTTCTTGCTGTGATTTTGAGGACGGGAACAAGAGGCGAAAATGTAATTTCTTTAAGTACAAGAATACTTTCAGAGTTTGATGGACTTAATGGTTTATTGGACATAGGTATCAGTGAAATTACTAGTATAAAAGGAATAAAAAATATAAAAGCAAGTCAGATATTAGCTATAGGAGAGCTCTTTAGAAGGTTTAATTCATTAAATCTAATAAGAGAAGGTAAAAGTATATCTTCTCCAAGTGATATAGCAAAGCTTTTAATAAATGAGATGATGAGTTTAAAGCAAGAGATATTAAAGTTAATAATGTTGGATACAAAAAATAATATTATAGGTATCAAGGATGTTTTTAAGGGAAGCCTTAACACATCTATAGTGCATCCGAGAGAAATATTTAAAGAAGCTCTTAAGAAAAGCAGTTCAAGTATAATTATTTGTCATAATCATCCATCAGGGGATCCTACACCGAGCAAAGAGGATATAAATATTACATTAAGATTAAAGGAATGTAGTAGAATAATAGGGATAGATTTATTGGATCACTTAATAATTGGAAAAGATAAATTTGTAAGTTTAAAAGAAAAAGGAATAATTTAAGCGAAAGGGGAATTCATATGGGATTTTTCAGTAGTAATAAGGATATGGGAATAGATTTAGGAACAGCAAATACGCTTGTTTTTGTTAAAGGTAAAGGTATAGTTTTAAGCGAACCTTCAGTTGTGGCTATTAATAGTACAACAAGAAAACCTTTGGCTGTAGGTGCTGAAGCTAAACTTATGATAGGAAGAACACCTGGAAATATAGTAGCTATTAGACCATTAAAAGATGGTGTTATAGCTGATTTTGATGTAGCACAAACAATGTTAAAAAAATTAATAGAAAAAGTAACTAGCAAGAGTGCATTTACTAGTCCAAGAATTATAGTTTGTTATCCTTCAGGGGTAACAGAAGTTGAAAGAAGAGCTATAGAAGAAGCAGCTAAGTTTGCAGGGGCAAGAGATGTTGTATTAATGGAAGAACCTATGGCAGCAGCTATTGGAGCAGGACTTCCAGTTGGAGAGCCAACAGGAAGCATGATAGTTGATATCGGAGGCGGTACAACAGAAGTTGCTATAATCTCATTAGGTGGAATAGTAACAAGTAAGTCATTAAGAGTTGCTGGTGATGAATTAGACCAAGCAATAATGGCATACATTAAAAAAGAATTTAACTTAATGATAGGGGAAAGAACAGCAGAGCAAGTTAAGATGGAACTTGGTTCAGCATATAAGATTGATGATGAAGAAATGAGTATGGAAATTAAAGGTAGAGATATGATTACTGGATTACCAAAAACAGTAACAGTTACAGATACTCAAATTAGAGAAGCATTAAAAGAACCTGTATATGCTATCATAGAATCAATAAAGACAACTTTAGAAAAGACACCACCTGAATTAGCAGCAGACATAATGGAAAAAGGAATAATGTTAGCTGGTGGAGGAGCTCTACTAAGAGGTTTAGATCAATTAATTAACCACGAAACAAATATGCCTGTTCACATAGCAGAAACACCGCTTGATTGTGTTGTTTTAGGAGCAGGTAAGGCATTAGATAACTTTGATGAATTAAGTAAGAGTCAAAGAGGTCAATAATGAAGCTTCTAAAAAATAAACTGGCAGTTACTATAATAGTGCTGTCAGTTGCCTTTTTAGGCATAATTATTTATACAATGAATAATGAACAAAAAGGTATTGTTTCTAGTGGTGTAGGTAGTGCTGTTAATCCTCTTCAAAAAGTAGTTTATTCAATAAATGATAAGATAAAAGGAACATTAGATTTCTTCTTAAATTTCTCAAAAATAAAAGAAGAAAATGAAGAATTAACTAAAGAAAATATAGATTTAGAAAATAAATTATTAGAATACGATAAGTTAAAAGAAGAAAATGATAGACTTAGAGAAGTCTTAAATTTTAAAAATTCAAAGAACAGCTATGATTACTTAGGTTGTGAAATAATCGGGTATAGCGGAGAAAGCTTTTCAAATGGATATGTTATTGATAAAGGTGAAAATGATGGCTTGAAAAAAGACATGATTGTGATTTCAAACAAGGGACTTGTGGGACAGGTAACTAGTACTGGGTCAAATTGGGCTATAGTTCAAAGCTTGCTAAATGAAAATATAGCAGTTTCAGTAATGGTAAATAGTACAAGGGAAACAACTGGAATCTTAAAGGGATATGTAAGTAATAGCAAGCAAGGATTAACAAAAGTTACTAATTTGCCTATAGATTCATCAATAAAAGAAGGTGATGTAATAGTTACATCAGGACTTGGACAAATATATCCTAAGGAAATCAGAATTGGAGAAGTTTTATCTATAGAAACAGATGAAGTTAAAGTAATGAAAACAGCTATAGTTAAGCCTTTTGTTGACTTTAATAAGCTAGAAGAACTTTTTGTAGTTATACCTAAGGAAACAAGAGAAGTAAAATATGATAATTAGAGGTTAATATATGAAAAAGTGGGTTTTAATTTTAATTTCATTAGTACTTTTAATACTAGATAATTCTCTTATGCCTTTTTTTGCTATAAAAGGTGCTTATCCAAGTTTGCTTTTTGTTTTTGCAATTGCGTATTCTATAATAAATGGAAAATCAGAAGCTGTGTTTATTGGGGTTATGACTGGATTAATGCAGGATGTATTTTTCTATAATGGATTTGGTATCAATGCATTAATAAATATGCTTATATGTTTAATAGCTGCAATTATAGGTGAAAACATTTATAGAGAAAAGAAACTTATACCAGTAATATCGGTTATATTTTTATATATATTAAAGGTATTAGCAGTGTTTACAATATTTAAGTTCATGGGAAAATCTATAGATATACAAATAGGAATGTTTACTGCTTTATATAGTTCAGTAGTAATGTTTTTAGGGTATAATTTTGTTTTAAGGCTTTATGATATTGAATATAAGAAAAAGTCATGGAGGTTTAAATGATAGTAAATAAACCGAAAAAGAAGAAGAAGATTTCAAGATATACTGTTTTAAATATTATAATGCTAGCGCTTTTCACTGTAATAATGTCAAAGCTCATATATATTCAGATTTATAAACATGAGGATTATAAGGAAAGGGCAGATATAAGTTCGACAAGATTTATATCAGAAAAAGCACCTAGAGGAAAGATATATGATAGTGAAGGAAATGTTTTAGCAACAAATATTCAAACATATACATTAACATATACTAAGCCAAGTGATGAAAAAGAGAATTTCTATGAGACTATGGATAAAGTATTTAAAATATTATCTGAAAATGGAGAAAAGTTTCAAGATGATTTAATGCTTAAGATAGATAGTAGTGGAAAATTCTATTTTGATTTTAAGACTGATGATGCAGAGACTAAAAAAATAGTAGAAGTTAGATTTAAAAGAGATAGAGGCTTAAATGAAGCTATAGAAAAAGAGCTTTTTGAAGGTAAGGAGTCAGATTATACAGATGAAGAAATTGCTAAAGTAGATAGTGAACTTTTAAAGCTATCTGCAGAGGAAACTTTTTATGAATTAGTTAAGATTTATGATATGCAAGAGCTTATAAATCCATCTCCTATCCAAGAAGATGGAGAAAGTGATAAAGAATATGAGGCAAGAGTAAATGCATATGAAGATAAGATGGAAGCTTATGATGATATGTCTGGTAAGGAAATATTAGATGAGCTTTTAGCCACATATTCAATTAATGATATAAGAAATTATATAGTAATAAAAGATGCTGTAAAAATGCAAAGTTTTAAGGGGTATAGAGCAGTTACAATTGCTTCTAATATAAAGCAAGATACTGCATTTATAATATATCAAAAATTAAATGACTTAGCAGGTATAGATGTAAGTATAGAACCTATTAGATACTATCCTTACAATAACTTAGCATCAGGAGCTTTAGGATATTTATCATCTATAGATGCTTCTAAAGAAACAAATTATGAATTACGAGGATATGATGTGTCTTCTGATTTAATTGGTGTAGCAGGAATAGAATCAGCATTTGAGGATCAGTTAAAGGGAACTAAAGGCGGAACAACTGTTAAAGTTAACTCTAAAGGAAGAGTGACAGAAGAACTATTTAAATTAGATTCTTATCCAGGGAATAATGTTCACTTAACAATAAATAAGGATGTTCAATATGCAGCTGAACAAGCGATGAAAGATACCATGGAACGTATAAAAGGTATTGCGCCAAATGCAACTAGAGGTGCTGTTGTAGCAATAGAAGTTAATACTGGAAGAGTAATTGCTATGGTTAGTTATCCAGGATATGATCCTAATATTTTTTCAATACCAGGAAGGCTAACAGAAGATTTATCAAAGCAGTACTTTGATCCAGATATAGATAGTTTTGCTAAAGAATATATGAAAAGAACTGGTGCCACAGGAAATATAGATGAGCTATTCCCGGTAGATGAAGATACAGGAAAAAGAAGGGATGGAATAGATGCATACCCAAAAAACTTTTTCAATTATGCAACTCAAGGTTCATTACCACCAGGATCAGTATTTAAACCACTTACAGCTGTGGCTGGATTGATGGAAGGTGTAGTTACTCAATATGAATCTATGAATGATACTAGTGGTACATGGAGCAATGAAGATTTACCTGAAGTACGTGAAAATTTTGAAAGGGTAGCAAATGGAGCAACTGATTTAAGAAAGGCTTTACAAGTATCATCTAACTATTATTTTTATGAACTTGGATATAGATTGTATAAGCAAAATGGTGGAGATATTAATGCTTTAGATACCCTAGCAAAATATGCATGGAAATTTGGGCTTGGAGTAGATCCAAAGTCACCACAAGCAGCTAATCCAGCAACAGGAATTCAAATACAAGAGAATTTTGGGCAAGTATACAACTTTTATTCTTGGAAAAATCAAGTACTTAGTACTCCAATGTTTGAAATAGTTGGTGCACTAAAGGCTGGAAATTATTATTCATTTTCATTTATACCATTTGATATAGAGGATAATGAAAATGATTCTGATGAATTAAAAGAAGCAAAAACTGCTCTTAAGACTCAAATGAAGGATGCACTATCTAAAGTTGGTACGGATGAAGAAATAAGAGATAATACAAAATTTGCCGAAAGCATATTACCATATATTAAAAAGATAATGGATATATCGCCACAGTATAAGAGTGCTGTTGAAGAAGCATCAAAGAGAAGAACTGTAGATATTGATGAAGAAGCAGGCGTTATTTCAGATGCAATTGCATTCTACACTATAAATAATAAGCCAGCAGAGATGAAAACTGCAGGCCAAATAGTATCAAGTGCTATTGGGCAAGGGATTAATAACTTTACGCCAGTTCAACTTGCAAACTATGTTGCAACTTTAGCAAGTGGTGGAACAAGATATAAGGTTACTATTGTAGATAAGATAACATCACCAACAGGAGAAGTTATAAAAGAATATAAACCTGAGGTTGTTGATAAGTTAGAAATACCAGGAGATTATTTACAAGCTATAAAAGAAGGAATGTATAGAGTTAATACTAGTCCAAGTAATGGGACTGCATATACAAGTTTTGCTAATTTCCCTATTAAGGTTGGAGGAAAAACAGGTACAGCCGATTTTAGTACAGATGAACAATATACTATTCAAGGTAGATTAGCATATGGTAACTATATAAGTATGGCACCTTTAGATAATCCGCAAATAGCTATTTTCTCTACTATTTATGATGGTAAAAAAGGTAGTGAAGGTGCAACAATTCATAAAGCTATATACGAAGCTTTCTTTAAGGATGAATTATTGAAACTTGATCCTTCATATGCTTCTAAATCAGAATCATTTAGAAAATATGTTGTAGAATCACCTCTTAAAGATAATAAAGATGATAGTATAAAGCTAGATAACAGCTCAACAAATACTAATACAAATAGTAATAGTAATACTAGTACAAATAATCAATAACCAATAAAAACCATGTTTTTACATGGTTTTTTTTATTTTATTATAAATTATGTAAATTATTGTTGTTAAGTGATATAATATAATTGTATAATTATAGATATATAATAAAGTTTATAATTATTGAAGCTTTAATTATTGGTGGAGGGTGACCAATGAATGACGATAGAATTCAGATAAAAGGTACAAAAGAAGGTATCAATGCAACTATTGATATGGAGAGATTTAGTGATTTTGATGAAATGCTGGAAGTATTAGTAGATAAGCTAACAGCAGGACAAGGATTTTACAAAGGCGCATCTCTTAAAATCTCAGCTAATTTAAAGAATGTAGATGAAAATGATATTTTAAGATTAAAAGATGTTTTATTTGAAAAAATACAAATCAAAGAATGTGCTTTTGAAGAGGTTAAAGAAGAAGAAGAGCAAAAAGAAAGTAAAATTTTTAATGGCGTATATGAAGGAAAAACTAAATTTATAAAGAAAACAATAAGAGGCGGACAATTAGTAAGGTATCATGGGAATATTGTTATAATAGGTGATATTAATAATGGAGCTGAGGTTTACGCAGGGGGAAATATAATTGTTTTAGGAACAATTAAAGGTCAAGTGCATGCTGGGGTAGGTGGCAATAAAAAAGCTATAATTTCAGCTTTTAGCCTTCAACCAGAAATACTCCAAATAGCGGAGATAGTTACTATAGCGCCAGAAGATGGTGTAAAGCCATCGTATCCGGAACTAGCAAAGATTAAAGACGATATTATCGTGGTAGAGCCATATTTACCAAAGAAATATATATAGCGTTGGAGGGAGAAAAAATGGGAATTTCTATAGTTATTACATCAGGTAAGGGTGGAGTTGGAAAAACAACAACTACAGCTAATATTGGTACTGCTTTAGCTGCACTAAATAAAAGGGTTGTGGTTGTAGATGGTGATACAGGTCTTAGAAATTTAGATGTTTTAATGGGGCTTGAAAATAGAATAGTTTATACAATAACAGATGTTATAGAAAATAGATGTAGACTTAAGCAAGCTTTAATAAAAGATAAAAGGTATCAAAATTTATGTTTATTACCTACAGCTCAAACTAAAGATAAAGATGATATAAGACCACAAGATATGCTGAAACTAGTTAATGAATTAAAAGAAGATTTTGATTATGTTTTAATTGATTGCCCAGCAGGAATAGAGCAAGGGTTTGAGAATTCAGTTGTTGGAGCAGATAGAGCTATTGTTGTAGTTAATCCAGAAATAACTTCAGTAAGAGATGCTGATAGGGTTATTGGGAAATTAGATGCAAAAGGTCTAGATGATCATGCAGTAATAGTTAACAGATTAAATTATGAAATGACTCAAAGAGGAGATATGCTAGATGTTCCAGACATAATTGAAACTTTATCAATAGAACTTTTGGGTGTAGTTCCTGATGATAAAAATATAACTGTTTCAACAAATAAAGGAGAACCTATAGTCCTTGATGATAAATCAATGTCTGGACAAGCTTTTAAAAACATAGCTAGAAGAATAAATGGAGAAGAAGTACCCCTTTTAGATTTAAAAACAGGGGGAGAAGGTTTTTTTGCATCACTAAAAAGATTATTTAAGCGTTAGTAGGGGGTTATGAGAGGTGGAATTTTTTAGAAAGTTTTCAAATAAACCAACACCTAAAGAGGTGGCAAAAGATAGACTGAAGTTAATATTAATACATGATAGAGGGGATTTACCTCATGAAACCCTAGAAAAAATAAGAATGGAAATATTAGAAGTTCTATCTAAGTATGTAGAAATAGAGGCAGATGATGTTGAAATAGCCGTAAGCAAAACTGAAAATGTTGAGGGAAATAATCCAGCTTTAGTAGCTAATATTCCAATAAAAAACATAAAACAACCATAAGAGAAAAAGTTAACACACTTTTTCTCTTTTTAAATTAAATTTAATTAATATTTTCTTAAATTTTAATTATTTATCTCAATTATTATAGAGAAAGCATTGATTTTTGGATATAATAATTCTTAGGTTGAAAGATGGAGGTGAAATATGTTATCAAAATTTAAAATAGACTTTAAAAAGTTAAAAGAAATAGATAAAGTGATGTTATTTTCAATGATTGCTTTAATGATATTCGGAATAATTAATATATATTTAGCTAGTGTAGCTGAATTTGGAACATTATTCTTAAAGAGACAATCATTATGGTTTGTTGTTTGTTTAGTAGCTTTATATTTTGTTGTAGCAATTGACTATACATTATTAAAGTCATATACTCCTCTTTTTTATTGGGGATCTATACTTCTGCTTATAGTTACTATATTTATAGGAACTGACATTAATGGAGCAAGAGGTTGGATAAGACTTGGACCATTATCCTTTCAACCATCAGAATTAGCCAAAATGGCTACTATAATGATGCTAGGAAAAACATTAGAAGAAATGAATGGGACAATCAATGAGTGGAAGAACTTTTTAACAATGGCATTCTATGCTATAGTTCCAGCAGTGTTTATAGTTATACAACCAGATATGGGGATGACAATGGTTTTATTCTTTATAGTTTTAGGAATATTTTTTATTGGTGGACTAGATTTAAAAATTATTGGTGGTGGAATTTTATCATTACTTTTGGCCGTGATAATAGTTTGGAATTCAGGACTTATTCAAGATTATCAAAAGAAAAGAATAACTTCATTTATGAATCCAGAGTCAGATACTTCACAGTCGGGATATCAACTTAGACAATCTCTTATAAGTATAGGCAATGGAGGAGTTTTGGGATTAAAGGGATCTTCAACTAAGGAAAACTCTGTAGGATATGCAGCTCAATATGTTCCAGAAGTTCAAACTGACTTTATATTTGCAAGTATAGGTGAACAATGGGGAATAGCAGGTGCAGCACTTTTATTATTACTATATGGACTTTTGATTTCTAAAATGATAGCGATAGGAAGAACAGCTAAAGATACTTTTGGTTCAATAATCTGTGTAGGTCTTGTTGCATATTTCTTATTTGCACTTTTACAGAATATAGGTATGACTATAGGACTTATGCCTATTACAGGTATAACTTTACCTTTACTTAGTTATGGAGGTACTTCATTACTTACAACTGTAATGTCAATTGGATTAGTTCTAAACGTAGGAATGAGAAGGAAAAAAATATATTTTTAATAATAAAAAAGCTATAGAAGGCTTTGAATCTTCTATAGCTTTTTTTATTTAAGATTGCAAAATATATCGTATGTAGCATAAATCACTATTACTGAAAATATAAATACAATATTAAGAGATAGGAGTGAGGTGTATGGACAGGTACAGAGAGGAGTACAAGGAATATTACGATAAAATAAGGAAAAAAGTAAAAGGAAAACCTGATAAGCAAGAAAGGATAATTAGTACGAGGGATGACATATATCCAAATGTAAGAAATGTTCATAATTTTAGTTATCAAAGGGGAAGTTATGGAGCTGCAACACCTAAAAAAAGTATGGGATATATAGATAAGTTTATTCTTAGATTAATATGTACTTTTTTATTGCTCTTAGGAGTTTTTACATTAAAGACTATACCTAATAGTAATGCGAAGGAGCTATATAATATATGTAAAACTACTGTAGGTACTAATTTTAATTACGATAATATATTATTAAGCATGGATAAGATGGGGATTGATTATAAAAGTGTATTTAATATTATAGAAGAAAAATATACTGATGTAATGAGTGAAATAAAAAATTTAGATAAAGAAGTGCCAAGCTTTAAAGAAGAAGGAGCAAAAACAAATATTGATAAATCCGGAGACTCTAGAGATATGCAAAATAAAGAAGATCTATTGGAAGCTAATGATAAATTAAGTATAGATAAAGATACTAATACACAAGAACAAGATAACATAGATGAAAGTCAAAGCACATTAACTGAAGAGAATACTACAGATAATCAATAATTATAAAAGGTGATTTTAATTTCAAGAGGTTAGAAATAGAGGGTGATTTATATAGAGATGTAGCAATTTTTAGGGAGATATAAATGAAGAGAGAGACAAAAAAAATATTGGCAGAAATAATATTAATAGTTTTAGTTTGCAGTTATAACAGTATGTTTATATTTGCGTTAATATGGGTATTTCTACATGAGCTAGCGCACATACTAGTTGCATTAAGGTTTGGTTGTAAGTTTTATAATATGGAATTCCATGTATTTGGAATGAAGGCAGAACTTATAGATATAGATAGTTTAAAAGAAAATCAAAAAATTATGGTTTATTTATCGGGAGCATTATTAAATATAGTTCTTGCGATATTTTTCTATATTATAAATATTAATTATAATTCTAGTTTTATAGAAACTAGTATGTATTTAAACATAGGGTTAGCAGTATTTAATTTATTACCTGCATATCCACTAGATGGATCAAGAATATTAGAAATTATTTTATCAAAAAAAATATTGTTTAAAAAAGCCCAAAAGATAATTAGTATAGTTAGTTTTTCAATAGCAGCTTTATTTATTATAATATCAGTTATTATTTATATATTTCTACATAGTCTAAATATAAGTATGATTATAGGTGCAGTAATCATAATATACATTACTAGAATGGAAGAGCATACTACAATGTATATAACTATGAGCAACGTAGTTAAAAAAAGAAATAAGCTTTTAAAAAATAAATATATAGAGAATAAATCCATATCAGTATATTACAAGCAGGGACTTGTTAATGTATTAGCTTTAGTTGATAGAAACAAATTTAATACATTTTATATTTTAGATGATGATATGAAGCTTATTTATATATTAAATGAAGATGAGCTAATTGATGGGTTAAAGGCTTATGGAAATATGACTTTGGAGGAGTATATAAAACAGAAAGCTTTGATATCTAAAAATGGTATAAATTTATAAGGTGTATATAGTGAGTAATAGATTTACTTTTTAGATGTATATATGCTAGAATAGAAAAGATATAAAAGATATAAAAGAAGTATAGAGATATACTTCTTTTTTAATGGATTATTCTCACTTTAGGAGGAAAGATTATGAACAAAATTACAGACCATATTTTACATAAGGTTGAAAAGCCATCAAGATATGTTGGTGGTGAATTGAATCAAGTAGTTAAGAACCCAAAAGATGTTGATATAAGATTTGCATTTTGTTTCCCGGATGTATATGAAGTAGGGATGTCTCATCTAGGTACAAGAATACTTTATCATACAATAAATGAAAGAAAAGATACATACTGTGAAAGAGTATTTGCTCCATGGCCAGATATGGAAGCTGAGCTTAGAAAAAATGAAATACCTCTAATGACATTAGAGACAAAAGATGCTCTTACTGAATTTGATATATTAGGATTTACACTTCAATATGAAATGAGTTATACAAATATACTAAATATGCTAGATATGGCTGGTATCACAATCAGAGCTTCACAAAGAGGAGAAGAAGAACCGATAATTATGGCTGGAGGTCCTTGTGCATATAATCCAGAACCTCTATATGATATAGTAGACTTCTTTGAAATTGGAGAAGGTGAAGAAGTCATGAATGAAGTTCTTGATGTATATAAGAAGTACAAGGGAAAAGGACAAAAGAAAGAGTTTTTAAGAGAAATAGCAAAAATAGAAGGTGTTTATGTTCCTTCTTTATATAATGTTACATACAAGGAAGATGGAACTATAAAAGAGTTTAAGCCTAAGTTTGAAGATGTTCCAGCTAAAATTAAAAAGAGAATAGTTAATAATTTTGATAAAGTAGATTTTCCATTAGATATGATAGTTCCATATTCTGAAATAGTACATGATAGAGTAGTTTTAGAAACTTCAAGAGGATGTACAAATGGATGTAGATTCTGTCAAGCTGGTATGATTTATAGACCAGTTAGAGAAAAGACTACCAATACATTATTAGACCAAGCAAGAAAGATGATAGATGCAACTGGATATCAAGAAGTATCTTTAGCATCATTAAGTATATGTGATTACTCAGATATACAAAGTCTTGTAAGCAATTTAATTTTAGAACATAGTGGTAAAAATGTAGGGGTTGCCCTTCCGTCTATAAGAGTAGATGCTTTTTCTGTTGATTTAATAAAAGAAATACAAAAGGTTAGAAAGACGGGTTTAACTTTTGCACCAGAAGCTGGATCTCAAAGAATGAGGGATATTATAAATAAAGGACTTACAGAAGAAAGAATATTAGAAGCGACTAAAAGTGCTTTTGAGTCAGGTTGGAGCACTATAAAGCTTTACTTTATAGTAGGACTTCCTTATGAAGAAATAGAAGATGCAGCTGGTATAGGTGAACTTGCAGAAAAGATGGCTGCTGTTTACTATGGAATTCCTAAAGAAAAGAGAGCAAAGGGCTTAAAGATTACAGTAAGTACTTCAATACTTGTACCAAAGCCATTTACTCCATTCCAATGGGCTCCTATGGCTAGACCAAATGAAGTTTGGCAAAAGATTGATGCAGTAAAAGGTGCAATAAAGTCAAGAGCTATACACTATAACTATCATGAACAAAAGACTTCATTTATGGAAGCTGTATTTGCAAGAGGAGATAGAAGAACTTGTGATCTTTTAATTAAAGCTTTTGAAAAGGGAGCTAAGTTTGATGGATGGTCAGAGTACTTTGATTATGATATATGGATGGAAGCTATGAAAGAATGTAATATAGATGAAGATTTCTATGTATATAGAGATAGAAGCTATGATGAAATACTTCCATGGGACTTCATAGATATTGGAGTAAACAGAAAATATCTAGAAGTAGAAAATGAAAAAGCAAAAAGAGCAGAGCTTACACAAAATTGTAGAAAAGGATGTACAGGTTGTGGAATAAATGTAAACTTTAAAGAAGGGAAGTGTTTTGAAGGTGCGTTATGTAATTAAGTTTACTAAAGAATCTAGCGTTAAATTTATATCTCATTTAGATTTGATGAGAACAATACAAAGAGTAATAAGAAGAGCGGATCTTCCAATGGAGTACTCAAAGGGATTTAATCCACATATGGCATTATCTATAGCACAACCCTTATCTGTTGGAGTTTATTCTGATGCTGAATATATGGATATAGTTTTAGTTGAAGAATTAGAAGAAAAAGAAATAATAGATAGATTAAATGCTAAGACAGCATCTGGAATTAAGTTCTTAAATGCAAGAAAAGTTATAACTAAAGAAGGGGAAAAGAAATTACCTCAAACTATGGCTTTAGTAGATGCAGCTAGATTTACTATAAAGATGCTTTGTAGCGATTCAAATGTGGTTGAAAGTAAAATAGAAGAGCTTATTAATAAGTCAGAGTGGACTACTATAAAGAAAAGTAAAAAAGGTGAAAAAGAAGTAAATCTAAAGACAATGATAAAAGAAATGAAGCATTGGATAAATAATGATGAGTTAATTTTAAATATATTAATATCATCAGGAAGTAGAGAACATTTATCACCAGATTTAGTGGCAGAGTATATAAAGAGCAATATTCCTGAAATATTAGAGGATGCTTTTATAGATATAAAGAGAGAAGAAATGTATGTATTGAAAGATAATAAGTACATACCGATAGATAAATGTATTTAGGGAAGTGTATCTTATGAGAGAGATTTTCATTGAAAGAGATGAGCCGCTTTTAAGAATTGCTATAAGGGATAATAAAATTTTAAGTGAGTGCTTCGTGGAGGAGCACTCTTCAGGACCTAAAATGGGCGAGATATATAAAGGAAGAGTGAAAAATATAGTGCCCGCTATCAATTCTATTTTTGTAGATATTGGTTTAGAAAAAGAGGCATATATGTATTTTAGCAATGAGCTTAAAAGTGAAGGAATAAAAAAAGGCGATGAAATACTAGTTGAAGTAATAAAAGAGCCAATAAACAATAAGGGTGCTAAAGTAAGTAAAAATATAAGCATACCAGGAAGATTTATGGTTTTAACTTTAGGAGGAAGAGAAATTAACTTTTCCAAGAGAATTAGTAATACAGAAGAAAAAGAAAGAATATTAAGGGCTATTAACAATATAGATGGATATGGAATAACAATAAGAACAGAAGCAGTTCATGCAAGTGATGAAGATTTATTATCAGAAAAAGTAAGTCTTTTATCAGAACTAGAAGCAATTATAAAAAAATTAAGATATAGTTTAAAGCTAGGAAAAGTCTATGGAGAAAATATTATTTTAAATAAAGTAATAAGAGAAAACTTAGGCAATGAATGTAAAATAATTTTAAATCATGAAGAAGATTTAAATGAAGTAAAATCATTGTTAGAAGGTAATGCTAAAGTTAGCATCGAGAAGTTTAATAATACGAGAAGTCTATTTGATTACTATGGAATAGAAAAGGAAATCCTAAAATTAAGACATAAAAAAGTGGCTTTAAATTGTGGAGGAAATATAGTAATAGATAAAACAGAAGCTATGTACGTTATAGATGTTAACTCATCTAAAAATATTAAAGGCAGAAATTTTGATAAAACTATATTAGAAACAAATATAGAAGCGGCTAGTGAAATAGGAAGACAAATTAGACTTAGAAATCTTGGTGGAATAATAGTTATAGATTTTATTGATATGAGGGATTTTTCACAAAAAGCCTTTGTTATGGATGCTTTAAAGGAAGCTTTAAAAGAAGATAAAGGTAATATGAAAATTTTCCCTTTTACAGAGCTAGACCTTGTTCAAATAGCTAGAAAAAGAAGAGGGAAATCAATATATGAATATTTAGAAGAAGGCTGCAAAAGGTGTAATAAAGAAGGATATGTTTTAAAGCTATCATATATAGAAAAGTTGATAAGAAATGAGATAATTAAAGGTGAAGAAGAAAACTCTATTAATTCATTTTATATAGAACTAGATAGTAATTATGAAGAAATGGTAAAAGGAGATATTTTTTCATTTTTAAGTAATATAAATTCATTAAATAAAGAAATTTATTTGAATTTTATGGATGGAATCGAAGGATATAAAATAGAACCACTTATATTTAATAGTCAAAAGGAAAATATAAAAAACTTAAGAATAAGTGGCTATGAAAAATATGAATAAACTTCTTTACAAGCAACATAATATTATGATACAATATCAGATGTTAAACCGCACATATGAGGTTTTTATATAAACAAAGTTTAGAGCTTTGTACCTCGGTTGGCGAGACCGTAATAAGAGGAGGTGTTTTTAATGTACGCAGTATTATCTACAGGAGGAAAACAATACAGAGTTCAAGAAGGAGACGTAATATTCGTTGAAAAACTTAACGCTGAAGTTGACTCAACAGTTGAATTAACAGAAGTATTAGCAGTTTCAAATGGTGATGCTTTAAAAGTTGGTACACCAGTTGTAGAAGGTGCTAAGGTTGTTGCTAAAGTTGTTGCTCAAGGCAAAGCTAAGAAGGTTACAGTATTCAAGTATAAGCCAAAGAAGGACTACAGAAAGAAAACTGGACACAGACAACCATACACTAAGTTAATAATTGAAAAAATCGAAGTTTAATTATTATGATTAAAGTAAAGATTTTTGAAAAAGATAATTTATGCCTTGGATTTAAGATAAAAGGTCATGCTTTATCAAGAGCTGAAATGAAGAAGGTCGGAGATGCTTATGATATGATTTGCAATTCGGTTTCAGTATTATCTCAAAGTACCCTAATAGGTATTCAAGAAGTACTGCAGCTTAAAGTTAAGTATGATATAGATGATGGTTTCTTACATATAGACTTATCTAATCTTAATAACGAGGATATAGAGAAGTGCCAAGTATTACTTTTAACTTTTGAAAAAAGTATAGAAAGCTTGATACAATCTCTTAAATTGAGTTTTGGAAATGAAAAAGACAGTGAATATATAAGAATGTTGAAAGAGGAGGTGCAATAGTATGTTAATAATGAACCTTCAATTATTTGCCCACAAAAAAGGGGTAGGTAGCTCAAAGAACGGTAGAGATTCTGAATCAAAGAGATTAGGAGTTAAAGCTGCTGACGGGGAGTTCGTTTTAGCTGGTAACATTTTAGTTAGACAAAGAGGAACAAAGATCCATCCAGGAACTAATGTTGGTAAAGGTGGAGATGACACTCTTTTTGCTAAAGAAGACGGAATCGTTAGATTTGAAAGAATGGGTAGAGACAAAAAGAAAGTTAGCATTTACCCAGTAAATGTTGAAGAAATAGCAGAATAATATTATTTTTTCTAAAAAGCACCCTGTTTTAGGGTGCTTTATTTTGTAAGAATAAAAAATGGGCAATTGACAATGAATAAAACTTGCCCATTGTACACTGTCAATTGTCCATTAATTTAATGGATTAGAAATTAATTTGCGCATGATATAATAAACATTAAAAATAGTGAGATAATATAAAGTAAGTAAGTGTTTATATTATTATAAATAATTTAAAGAAAGATGGGTGATTTTATGTTTATAGATAAGGCTAAGATATTCGTTAAATCTGGAGATGGTGGAAACGGATGTGTGTCTTTTAGAAGAGAAAAATATGTTCCACTTGGAGGTCCAGATGGAGGAGACGGTGGAAAAGGTGGAAGTGTAATATTTGAAGTAGATCCAGGTTTAACTACACTTTTAGACTTTAAATATAAAAAGAAGTTTGTAGCTGAAGCTGGTGGAAAAGGTGAAGGTTCAAAATGTTATGGTAAAGATGGAGATGATCTTCATGTTAAAGTTCCTATGGGAACAATAATCAGAGATTTTGAAACTAATAAGATTATAGCAGACCTTTCACATAAAGATGATACTTTTGTAATTGCAAAAGGAGGAAAAGGTGGAAAAGGAAATTGCAAATTCTGTACACCAACAAGGCAAGCTCCACACTTTGCAGAACCAGGTATGCCAGGTGAAGATAGATGGATTACATTAGAGCTTAAATTACTTGCAGATGTTGGATTAGTAGGATTCCCTAATGTAGGAAAATCAACTTTCCTTTCAACAGTAACTGCAGCAAAACCAAAGATAGCAAACTATCATTTTACAACATTAAAGCCAAACCTTGGAGTTGTAAAGGCTGAAGGAATGAATGCTTTTGTAATGGCTGATATACCAGGAATAATTGAAGGTGCTGCTGAAGGTGTAGGATTAGGATTAGATTTCTTAAGACATATTGAAAGAACTAGATTATTAATACATGTAGTAGACATATCAGGAATAGAAGGTAGAGATGCTTTCGAAGATTTCGTTAAGATAAATGAAGAACTTAAGAAATATTCAGTTAAACTATGGGATAGACCACAAATAGTTGTAGCAAATAAAACAGATATGCTTTATGACGAAGAAATTTTTGAAGACTTTAAGAAAAAAGTAAATGAACTAGGCTTTGATAAAGTATATAAGATGTCTGCAGCAACAAAATCAGGTGTTGAAGAAATAATTAAAGAAGCAGGTAGAATGCTTTCAGAAATTCCAATAAAGGATTTAGAAATCAGTGACGAAGAAAGATTTGTACAAGAAGAAAAGAGATTTACATATGATGTATCTATCGAAGATGGAGAAGATGATAACAAGGTATATGTAGTTTATGGATCATTTGTAGATAGACTATTAAATTCAGTAAATATCCATGATGCTGACTCATTAAGATATTTCCATAAGGTACTAAGAAACAAAGGTGTATTTGATAAGTTAAGAGAAATGGGAATAGAAGATGGAGACATGGTAAGACTTAACGATTTTGAGTTTGAGTATATTTTATAGGAGGATAAATAATGATAACAGGAAAGCAAAGAGCATATTTAAGAGGGCTTGCAAATAACTTAGATCCAATATTCCAAGTTGGTAAAAATGGAGTAGAGGAAGCTTTTTTAACACAATTAACTGAAGCTTTAGAAGCAAGAGAACTTATTAAGATAAAGGTACTTGAAAATAGTGGTTTAGGAGCTAGAGAAGTATCAAATTATATATGTGAGAAGATTGGTTGTGAAGGAATTCAAGCTATAGGAAGCAAAATAGTTCTATATAAAAAATCCTCAAAAAAACCTAAGATAGAAATACCTAGTAAATAGAGAATTTTTATGAAAAAGATTGGCATAATAGGAGGAACCTTTAATCCTATTCATTTAGCACATTTGTATATTGCATATGAAGCTAAATGTCAATTGAATTTAGATAAAGTGATTTTTATGCCTGCAGGGAGCCCACCTCATAAAAGAAATGAGGATATATTAGAGGCTCCTTTAAGATATAAAATGGTTCAAGAAGCTATAAAAAGTTATGAGGATTTTGAAATAAGTAATTATGAAATAGAAAAAGAAGGTTTTAGTTATACCTATGAAACCTTAGAAAACTTTAAATCTACTGATAATATATTATACTTTATTACTGGAGCTGATTGTCTTATAAATATAGAAAAATGGAAAAATACAGATAGAATACTTAAGACTTCTAATTTAGTAGTATTTAATAGACCAGGATATGACAAAGAGTCATTAAAATTACAAAAGAATGAAATTGAGAAAAAATATAACACAAGTATCAACTTTTTAGATATAATGGACTTAGAAATTTCATCATCTATGATAAGATCTAGAATTAAAGAGGGGAAAAGAATTGATTTTTTTATTCCTAAAGGAGTTCTAGATTTTATTAAAGAAAATAATATTTATGATTATTGTGAAAATATTAAAGAGAGATGAATTTATAACGATATTTAAGGAGAAGATATATGCTTAGTAAAGAAGAAATGAAAATCTACCTTAAAGAGCATTTAACTGAAAGTAGATATAAACATACTTTAGGTGTGGTTGAAACAGCAATAAGATTAGCTGAAATAAATAAGGTAGATAAAAAGAAAGCTGAAATAGCAGCATTAGCTCATGATATAGCTAAAAATATGACTATCTATGAGTTAAAGGATATCATGGCTAAAAATAATATCAATTTATCATATGATGAAGAAAAAACTCCTGAATTATGGCATAGTATTGTGTCACCGATATTAGGTAAGGAGATTTTTAAAATAGAAGATGAAGAAATATTAAGTGCTATGAGATGGCATACTACGGGAAAAGAAAATATGAGTAATCTAGACAAGATTATTTATATGGCTGATATGATAGAGCCAGGGAGAAACTTTCCTGGAGTAGATTTAATTAGAAAAGAAAGCTTTGCTGATTTAGATAAAGGCCTTCTTCAAGGATTAACTCATACTATTAAATATTTATTAGATAAAGGGTTTCCTATTGATATAAATAGTATAAAAGCTAGAAATTATTTATTACTAAATAAATAAGAACTGAATTTATTTAACTATGAAAAAAATCAGAGAGGAATTAAAAGGATGGGGAGTAGGAGAGAAAACCTGGAAAATAGAGAGGGAAGAAGACCTTCTAAAGATGACCAAATTAAAAGAAAAAGAATTGAAGCTAGAAGGAAAAAGAGAAAAAGAAAGAGAATAGCAACATTTATAATAACAATTCTATTAGTATTAATACTTGGAAGTGCGATATATATATTTAACTTCTTGTCAGGATTAAAAACAAATAATTTAGGTACTGGAGTAGCACCAGTATCATCTAAAGATCCTGTAAATATTTTGATTTTAGGTATGGATGTAGGTGATACAGGAAATCAAAATAAAGCTGGTAGAAGAAGTGATACTATAATGGTTTTAAATTATAATCCTAATACTAAGAAGGTTCATATAGTGTCTATACCAAGAGATACTATGATTGAAGTAGATGCTTATTTAGACACTGGTGAATATAGAAGGTATTGGAAAATAAATGCTGCATATGTTATAGGTGGGGAAGATGAGATAAAGACACATGTAGAGGATTTATTAGGTATAAATTTAAATTATATAGTTGAAGTAGATTATAATGCCTTTAGAAGTATAATAGATGCTTTAGGTGGCGTAGAAATGTATATAGAGCAAGATATGTTCTATGATGATGATGAACAAGATCTTCACATAAACTTTAAAGCTGGAGAAACTGTTCAATTAGATGGTAAAAAAGCAGAAGAGTTCTTTAGATGGAGAAAAAATAATGATGGAAGTGGAGGAGAAGAAGGGGATTTAGGTAGAATCAATAACCAACATCAATTTATTGGTAAGGTTGTAGATAAGGCTTTAAGCCCAAGTATAGTTTTTAAGGCACCAAAAATATTAAAAGCTATAAGTGAAAATGTTGAAACTAATATTCCAGCTAAGACTTTAATTTCTCTTGGTATGAAAATTATGAGATTAAAGTCAGAGAATATAGTTATGACTACTCTTCAAGGTCAATCAGAATATCTTTATGGCGAATCTTTCTTGATTGCCGATAAAGATACAAATAGAGATTTAATAAATGCATTAAGAGCAGAAAGCTCTTCATCAGCTCCAGTTATAACTTCAATAAATAAAGAAGATCTAAAAGTATTAGTATTAAACGGAACAAAAATTGATGGATTAGCATCAAGTGCAAAAGATAGTTTACTTTCTCTTGGATATGCAAATGTAGAAGTTGGAAATACTGATAATGTAGAGAAAAGTGTAATTCAATCAGATAATAAGGAATTGAAGGATTTGCTTAAAAATGATACAGGTATACAAAAGTTTGAAAAGATAGGCAAATCAGAATATAAACAATATGATGTTGTAATATTATTAGGTAAAGATTATAACTTATTTGGAAACTAAAAGGGGCTGTCGCAGAAAATCATTTAATGTAAAATGTAGAGTTGTGCGACAGCTCCTTTTTACTAGGAGGAAAAATGAGTACTATAAAAAAAGTTGTTTCAAAAGAATACGAAGGAAGAAAAATTAGAGAATTTTTAAAAGAGGAATTAGGATTATCTTCAAGGTTAATTAGAAGTGCTTCAATAGATAAAAGAATTTTTGTAGATAAGAAAGCTGTAAAAATGAATTATGTACTAAAAAGCAATGAAGAAGTGTTAATTGATTTAGTAAAAGAAGAAACTCAAAATATAGATCCAGAAGATATACCAATAGATATTGTATATGAAGATGAAGATATAATAGTGGTGAATAAGGGACCTAATATGGTGGTTCATCCAACAAAAAGATATCAAAGTGGTACTTTAGCTAATGCCTTAATGCATTATTTTAAAGAAAGTAATCAAAAGTGCATTGTTAGGCTTGTAAGTAGACTAGATATGGATACATCTGGACTTATTATTATAGCTAAAAATCAATATGCACATATGGAATTATCTAAAGAAATGACTTTAAATAATGTTGAAAAAAGATATCTTACAGTTGTGCACGGACATATGGAAAATGATGAAGGAACTATAGATTTACCGATATATAGGCCAGAAGAAGAAGGAACTATAAGAAGAGTTATTGATGAAAGAGGACAGAGAAGTATAACTCATTATAAGGTTATAAAAAGATTTAAGGATGCAGATTTAGTTGAATGCTTGTTAGAAACAGGGAGAACACATCAAATAAGAGTTCATTTAAGTTCATTAGGACATCCGATTTGGGGAGATACTTTATATGGATGTGAAGAAGATGGAAAAGTTATAAACAGGCAAGCGCTTCATGCTTATGGATTAGATTTTAAATCTCCAAGAACTAAAAAGGAATTAAGTCTTAGAGCAAGAGTTCCAGAGGACATAGAAAAGCTTATAGAATATTTAAAGTAATATATGGTTATACAAATGTAGTTATCTTTTTTAAAATTGAGGTAACTACATTTTACTTTTTAAATTTGCACTTAGATGCAGAGATGTAGTTACTTTTTTATATATAAAAGTAACTACAATGTATATTTTACTATGAAAAGAAAAGTGTGTTGTAAAATGACTTATAAATCATTTTACAACACACTTTTCTTTTATTATGACTTCAGGCTTATTTAAACCTAGGTCTTCTTCTTCTAAGATTTTTTCTTTTTATAGATAAAAATAAGTATCTAATAAGAATTACTAAAATAACTACTACAACTACAACAATGACAATAAATTTAGGTGTAGTTACTAAATTAGACAATTTTTCTTTTATCTTAACCTGACTATTATATTCTCTATTAGCTCCACTTACCAAATCTAAGGACGATATAGTTTCTCCATTAATATTTATTTTAGCTTTTAAAAGAATATCCCCTTTATTTATATTTTTCTTACTTATATCCTTTTTTGAATAATCTACAGTATATGAAGGTATTCCTTCTGATTTAGATTTAGTATAATATAAATCCTCTTTAGCCAGTAAAGGGATAGATATATCATCATTAATTTTATATGTGTCAAGTAGCTCATTTTTATCTATAAGCTTTATAGTTTCAAAATTATCAAATCCATAATTAAATAACGGACCTATATTTGTATAAAAGTTATCCTTATCTGTAGCATTTAATAATGCTGCTACTAAAAATTGTCCATCTTTCATAGCAGTAGCGGTGTATGTATGATTTGCTTCTGGAGTATATCCATTTTTACCAATATAAGCATATTGATAATAATAAGGAGTATATTCATTAAATAGCTGGTTTCTATTTGTAGCCCATTTTTCACTACCATCAGAAAATGGATGATTTACATATTTGTGAGATTCAGTTTTCGCAATTCTCACAAGGTCTTCGTTTTGATAAGCAGCCCTCATTATAAGTGCTAAATCATAAGCTGTAGTAAAGTGCCCATCTTCGTGTAAACCACTTGGGTTTTTAAAATTTGTATCTAATGCACCAAGCTCTTTAGCTTTAGCATTCATAAGTTTTGCAAATTCTTCATTAGATCCAGAAACATGTTCAGCTAATGCTTCAGCGCAGTCGTTACCAGATTCTAATAAAAGGCCTAGCATAAGTTCTTCAACAGTATAAACTTCTCCTTTAGCTATACCAATTGCAGATCCATCTACTAGAGTTGGTTTTTCACCAATAGTAACTTTATCAGTTAACTTTGTATTTTCTAGAACAACTAATGCTGTCATAACCTTAGTTGTTGAGGCAGGCTCATATTGAGTATGCTCATTTTTAGAATAAATAACCTTACCTGTTCTTCCATCCATTAGTACTGCACCTTCAGAATATACTTGAGGTAATTCAGTAGCCTTTACATTTACAGCAAAAACACTGCATATAAAAGCAGTGAATAGGAAGATTTTTCTCATAAATTTTTTCATATTAATTCTCCCAATAATAAACTTATTACATATAGACAAAAATATTTTATCAGAAATAAGGACATCATTCTATATTTTATGAATAATTAAGTAAATTTTAGTTAAAATGTTAATAAAAAGTTAATAATTAAGATAAAGATTTATCAATTAGAGGTGATTTATGGATAAAAAAATGGAAAAACTTTTAACAAAGAGAAATATAGTATTAATTATATTAGTCTTCATATGTATATTAACATCATTTATCTTGTATGGAAGAAATAAATCTAAGGTATTTAAAGATGAATATATGAAAAATATATTTGTAGATGAAGAATCTCATGCTGAGGATAGTGCAGAAGTAAGTGCAGAGCCTATTAAAGAAGTAAATGGAGAAAATAAATCTCCCCAAAGCACTAAAATGATAGTTGTTGAAATAAAAGGGGAAGTTGTTAATCCAGATGTTTATGAAATAAGTGAAGGAAGTATAATTAGGGACTTAATAACTAAAGCAGGAGGGCTAACTAATGATGCTAATATAGAGAAAATAAATAGAGCGGATAAATTAAGAGATAATCAACTTATAGTTATACCAAATAAGAATAACTTATCAAATGCAAATGTTAATGATAATACAAATATTAATAATGGGAGCACTTCAGAAAATGGAGTCATTAATATTAACACTGCCACTTTAGAAGAACTTCAAAAAATAAATGGAGTAGGAGAAGTTAAGGCAAAAAGTATAATTGAATACAGAGAAAAAAATGGAGGATTTAAATCAATAGATGAAATGAAAAATATAGAAGGAATAGGTGATAAGACTTTCGAAAAGATGAAAGATAAAATAACAATATAATCCTATAAATTATAAAATATGTTATATTATAGATTTGATATTTGTGATAAAATTAATTATATAACTATCTAAATTGAAGGGGGAATGGGATATGGATATAGTTTTAAGTACACTTATGAACTTAGGATTAAGTTTATTATTTGGGGCAGTCGGAATATTGGTATTGGTAATTGGATACAAGATATTTGATGCAATAATACCAGCTGATTTTAATAAAGAATTAGAGAAGGGGAACATAGCAATAGCTATATTTTTAGCAGGAGCTTTAATTGGAATAGCAATAATAGTATCACAAGTTGTAAAATAATTAGTAATAAAATGGGCAGAGAAAATTTATCTTTGTCCATTTGCTATTATGGCAGTTATGTGACAGAGGCTTTTAAAATAGCCACTTTAGTGTTATAATAAATTGAATTTAGGAAACTATAAATACATAAGATTAAAAAATCCTAGGGGGGATTATTATGATAAGAAAATTTTTAATGATTGTAATTAGCGGAATAATGGCTACATCATTAGTGGCTTGTAGCGGAAATTCAAATGATAAACAAGCAAAAACAGTTCAAGAACCACCTAAAGTTGAAGAAAAGCAATTTATAGGTGAAGGTGTATGGGCAGAAGATTATACAAAAGACCAAGTGACTATTTTAAATGATGAAATAATGTCAAGAATAGAAGAGGTGGCTACTTTTTATGACTTAGAATATTCTAAGGAAGAAAAAGTTACAGAAGAAAATGGAGAAACAATTAACGATAACCATATATATATAGACAATTTAAATCCTGAACCAAATAGAATGGAAAGTATGTATTATGGATTTAAGATGTATGGGGCAGATATGGCTAGTGGAAGCTTAAATCTAAAGATAGGATTTAAGTTAGATTTGGACCAAATAAAAACTGAAGACAAATTCAATTTTGAAGAAACATCCATAGCATTATTTTCAGAAGCTATGACAAATAATCCAGAAAGAGATTACTCAGAATTAGATAATCAAATAAAAGATATAGTTGTAAACCAAAATAGTAATGGAACTATAGAAACAAATGTAAATGGATTAGTAGAAACAATAACGATAAAGGATGATTTCTTATTATACAAATTAGATTCTAAAAACTATGATTTTAAAAAATAGTACATACTTTAACTTTTAATTTAGGAGGATATAAAATTGGTAGATAGAGAAGATGTAGTAATGAATAATGAAGAGGGAATGGCTAATAATGAAATAATTAATAATGAAGAGGTAAATAACGAAGAAGTAAATAATGAAGAAGTAAAAGAAGATGGAAAGGCAGTTAAGTTTATAAAAAGACTTTTAGCTGCAACTATAGATCAAATAGTAGCTATAGCATTAGCATTACTTTTATTATTAGTTTTTGACTTTTTATTAAAATTCGCAGGTTTTTACATTGCACAAAGACAACCAATGTTCTTGATAATATATGTAATAACTAATATTCTATATAGCACAATTTGTGAATCAACAAAGCTTGGAAGAACTATAGGAAAAAAAACAATGTTAAAATAAACATTAATTAGGAGATAGCATGAGAAAAGGAAGTACAGTACAAGTTAAAATAGATAAAACAGAATTTCCATCCGTTGGAGTAGGCACTTTAGAAGGAAAAAAGATATATGTAAAGGGTGCTTTCCCAGGACAAGTGGTAAGTGGTATAGTAAAGAAGAAGAGAGAAGGATTTGCAGAGTTAAAACTTTTATCAGTAGATGAAAGAGCAGATTATGAGATAGATGCATCTTGTGAATACTTTGGAGTTTGTGGTGGTTGTACATCACAAAACTTAACTTATGATAAGCAATTAGATTTACTAAGTGAAGAAGTTAAGGCATTATTTGAAGATGCTAATATACCTATGGGAGAGTATTTAGGTGTTGTAGGCAGCAAGGAACAATGGGAATACAGAAATAAAATGGAGTTTACCTTTGGAGATTTCGAAAAAGGTGGAGAATTAACTTTAGGCATGCATATGAAAGGAAAATCCTTTGGGATTATAACTGTTGATAAGTGCTTAATAGTTGATGAAGATTTTAGAACTATAATAAGAGAAACTGTAAATTATTTTAAGGATAAGGAATTACCTTATTATAGAGTTATGAAAAGAGAAGGCTACTTAAGACACTTAGTTATAAGAAAAGCAATAAATACTGGTGAATTAATGGTTAATATAGTCACTACGACGCAAATAGATTTTGACTTATCAGAGTATGTAGATTTACTAAAATCACAAACTTATAAAGGAAATTTAGTATCTATATTACACACTGAAAATAATTCCTTTTCAGATGCTGTAATACCTGAAAAAGTAAATTTATTGTTTGGAAAAGACTATATAACAGAAAATTTATTAGGTTTACAATTTAAGATATCACCATTTTCATTCTTCCAAACTAATACTAAGGGGGCTGAAAGCCTTTATAGTATAGTTAGAGATTTTATGGGAGAATCAAATGATAAAGTTGTTTTTGATCTTTATTGTGGAACAGGAACTATAGGTCAAATTGCAGCTTCGAACGCTAAAAAAGTAGTTGGAATAGAACTTATAGAAGAAGCTGTAGAAGCAGCAAAAGAAAATGCAAAGTTAAACAATTTAAATAACTGCGAGTTCCTAGCAGGTGATGTTGCAGAAATAATAAAAACTGTTAAAGATAAGCCAGATATCATAATCCTAGATCCACCAAGAAGTGGAGTACATCCAAAAGCATTAGAATATGTAATTAAATTCAATGCTAAGGAAATAATTTATGTATCATGCAATCCAAAAACTTTAGTAGAAAACCTAAAGGATTTAATAGATGCAGGATACAAAGTTGTCCAAAGTACAGTTAAGGATATGTTCCCTAACACTCCTCATGCGGAGGTTGTTGTTAAGTTAGTGAAGTAAATTTAGTTGTAGTCTCACATTAAACTTTAACTAACCCGACTAAAGATTGACTATTCCGAAGAAAGTTTAACTGGAGAATCTTTGATGCAGAGTTAAGGGGTAGGATTAAATAATGGAAAATAAATAAAAGAGAATAAAGCTAAAGTAAGATAAATAGAGGAGTCGAGCAAAATAATTGCTTGGCTCCTTTTTAGAATTATTGTAATCAAATTTCTATTTATGATTATAAATAGAAAAAATCTGCAAAGCATAGTAAAATAGGAATATATAACATAGGAGGACAGAAAGAATGATTACAGGAGAATTAAAGAGTAAAGTAGATAAAATATGGGAAACATTTTGGACTGGTGGAATAACTAATCCATTAGAAGTAATAGAGCAGTTTACATATCTTTTATTTATTAAAGGATTAGATGAAATAGAAACAACAAAGGAAGCAGAAGCTTCAATATTAGGAATAGATTTTAATAGAACTTTTCCAGAGGATAAGCAAGATTTAAGATGGAGTAAGTTTTCTAATGAAGGAAATCCAGAAAAAATGTATTTAATTGTTCAAAATGAAGTATTTTCTTTTATTAAGAATCTTCATGGAAATAATGAATCAGCTTATGCTAAGTATATGGGAGATGCTATATTTAAAATTCCAACTCCACTTATGTTAAGTAAAATAGTGGATGGGATTAATAATATTAAGTTTGATAAGGATAAAGATACAAAGGGAGATTTATATGAGTATCTATTATCTAAGGTAGCAACAGCTGGAACTAATGGTCAGTTTAGAACACCAAGACATATCATTGATATGATGGTTAATTTAATGAAGCCAACACCAGAAGATATAATTGTTGACCCTGCAATGGGAAGTGCTGGATTCTTAGTATCATCACAAGAATATTTAAGAAAAAATCGTAATGATTTATTTTTAGTTAAAGGCTTAAAAGAGCATTTTAATAATACTATGTTCTATGGCTTTGATATGGATAGAACTATGCTTAGAATAGGTGCTATGAATATGATGCTTCATGGTGTTGATAATCCTAATATAGAATATAAAGATTCATTATCAGAAGTAAATACAGATAAAGAAAAATTCACATTAGTATTAGCAAACCCTCCATTTAAGGGAAGTTTAGATTATGAAGCAGTATCAGCTGATCTTTTAAAAATAACTAAAACAAAGAAAACAGAGCTTTTATTCTTAGCTTTATTTTTAAGAATACTAAAAACAGGTGGAAGATGTGCTTCTATAGTTCCAGATGGAGTATTATTTGGATCAACAGGTGGACATAAATCTATAAGAAAAGAAATAGTAGATAATCATAAGCTAGAAGCAATAATATCAATGCCAAGTGGAGTATTCAAACCATATGCAGGAGTATCAACTGCTATTATGATATTTACAAAGACAGGAACAGGTGGAACAGATAAGGTATGGTTCTATGATATGAAGGCAGATGGATATTCCTTAGATGATAAGAGAAATCCTGTAGAAGAAAATGATATAGAAGATATAATTGAAAGATTCAATAATTTAGATAAAGAAGAAGATAGAAAAAGAATAGAACAAAGCTTCTTTGTACCAGTAGAAGAAATAAGAGAAAATGGCTATGACCTTTCTATTAATAAATATAAAGAAATAGAATATGAAGAAGTAAAGTATGATTCACCACAAGAAATAATGCTAAGAATTAGAGAATTAGAGATGGAAATTACATCTGGGATAGAAGATTTAGCTGAAATGATTGGAGAATAATAGATGGAGTATATTAAATTAAATGAGCTATGTGAAATAAATATTGGAAAAACTCCTTCAAGAAATAAAAGTGAATATTGGGGAGAAGGATTTAATTGGCTATCAATTTCTGATTTGAAAGAGCGTAGAATATATGAAACTAAGGAAGATATTACTGATATTGCTGTGAAAGAATGCAATATGAGGATAGTTCCTAAAAATACTGTTGTAATGAGTTTTAAGCTTTCTATTGGGAAAACTGCAATATTAGATAAAGATATGTACACAAATGAAGCAATTGCTAATTTTCCAATTGAAAATAAAGATAAACTTTTGTCAGAATATTTATTTTATGCACTAAAAACAGTTAATTTTAATAATACTGACAGAGCAGTAATGGGAGCTACACTAAATAAGGCAAAGTTAAATGAGATTAAAATACCTTATTTTGATATAAAAACTCAAAAGAAAATTATTACTTTGTTAGATAAAGCACAAGAATTAATAGATAAAAGAAAAGAACAAATAGAAGCTTTAGATCAATTAGTTAAATCAAAATTTATCGAGATGTTTGGT
>NZ_JANKAF010000011.1:0-149765 GCF_024622765.1 Clostridium mucosae
CATTTCTTTATTCCTTCTTTCTTATTTTTTATATAAAAAGAGCCTACACATGTAAGCTCTTTTGAGTTAATTTATTTTAAATATTAATTAGTACATCATAAATTAAAGGTAAATAGAATTTTATATATCCTTCTTCTTTTGGGTGTGTTGTATCTCCATTTGGCATTGAATCTGTAGCATTTGTATATTTATGATGTCCTTCAAAGAAAGTATTTAAATTCCCTTTATTAAAAATATCAGCAACTGGTATTGAATACTTATTACAAATATCTTGGCATAAACTATGAAATGCTACTTGCCTATCGTATTTTCTACTAGCCATTTTATGAACCGATACAAATATTATTTTAGCATCAGGGAAATTTGATTTTAGAGTGTGCAATATCCACTGCATAGCTCCTGCTATTGTTGTTTTATCCAAGTTATCTATTGCATAATAAAATAGTTTTTTAGCTCTTATTTTACTAAATTAGCTGTTCCACCTACTGTTTCCTTATTAAAGTGTTTTACTAAGATTATAATACTATTTCAATAATACCTATTATAACTTCTTTAGCAGCAAGTCCTGTTAATATTGATACTCTAGCTTGCCATGTTCAAAACCTAATGGTTCAAATATTGGTGCTACGAATCCACCAAGAATGGCAAAGAAACTTGTACTTATTTCATTATTCTATCCATAAGGAATGTAACTATTGACATATATTTGTTTAAAAATATTTTTAAATAAAAAAATCTACACCTTAGTTTTCACTAAGATGTAGATTCTTTTGTTTTACACCAATATTACTTTTTCTTTTTTAAGAATAGTCCACCTACTGCTGCAACTGCACTTCCTAAAACCAAAGTTACTATAGGTGAAGCACCTCCTGTTTGTGGTAAATTATTATTGTTACTACTATTATTGTTTCCACTGTTATTGCTTCCACCATTATTATTACTTCCGTTATTGTTGCTTCCACTGTTATTGCTTCCGTTGTTGTTGCTTCCACCGTTATTATTTCCGCCATTGTTATCTTGATTAATCTTAACAAGCTTATTCATAGCATTATTAATTCTAGCTGTAGCTGCATCAACCTCACTTTGAGTAACATCATTTTTACTTATAAGTTTTTTAGCTTCTTTAATAGCTTCTTCTAGGACAGAATAACTGTTCTTTGTATAATCCTTCTTATTTAAGGCTTCAGCTTTATCTATAGTATCTTGAAGCTCAGATTTTGAAACTGATTCAAATCCTTTAATACTATCATTTGCCTTTCTAATAGTATCTTTTAAAGAATTAATTACTTCTGCAATTTGTTCTACTGTTGCATCTTCATTTTCAATAACAACATTAGCATTTTTTATTACACTAGATAACTCTTCCTTTAAATCCTTTAAGCTATCATATGCTTCAAGTTTCTTAACTAAAGCATTTGCATCATTAACTAAACTCTTTAGCTCTGTTTTATCTGGAATAATTGACTCTAATAACTTAGCTTGTACGTTTAATAAAGATTCAATAGCATTATTTACTGATGATTGACTAGCATTTTCATCATTAAAAATAGCCTTAGCATTATTTATTTCATTTATGAATACTTCAATTGCTGAAGCATAATACTTTCCATCTGCATCTTTTGCTATTTCTTCAGCATCTGATATTGCATTAGCTAATGATTCTTTATTAACTACTATAACCTTCGCCTCAAAATCTTTTACAGATTTTATTAATGATTCCGTAATAGATTTTACTTCTTCCACAGTTTTAGCTATTTCATAATCTGATTTTGACTTTGTAATACTTGCTTTTAAAGCATCAATATCTGATTGTAAATACTGACCATCACCTTCACCAGCAACTGCATTATTTACTCGATCTTCTGCTATAGATAACTCTACCTTATATTTATTATGAGCATCTAATTCTGCATAGCCTTCCTCAATTAATATTTTAAGCTTAGCTTCAGCTTCATTTAATTGTCCTTGAGTTACAGACTTAGTTTCATGAACTCCATTTGCTTCTGCTATTCCTGCTTCTAACTTAGCTATTCTATCATCTATTATAGCTTTACTTTCTACTTTTTCCTCTGCATTTAAACTATCTTTTAAAGCATTTAATACTATATTTGCATCACTAATTGTTGTTAATAGCGGTCTTCTATTAATGGTAACAACTTGTGAGTAGAAACTATTTAACGCAGTTTTAAGCTTAACTATCTCTTGGTCTACTTCCATAGAATTAATTCCATTTTTTGTGAAGCAGCCTTTGCATTATTTATTGATAATAATAATGCATCTTTAGCTTCTTGTGGATATTGTCCTGAAAGCTCTCCAACAATAGTACTATTATAAGTTTTTTCTAATTCACCTATATAAGTTAATAGCTTACCTGTTGCATCTGCCTTATAAGCTTTAAATTCATTTATAGTAAATGACTCATTAATAAATTTAACTTTCACTGCATTTGTAGTAATTGGATTCTTTAATGCAGTTAGTAATTTTTCTGAAGCATTAGTGTTAGCACTCTTATCAAGGAAGCTTATCCACTCATTTTCATCTTCCATACTTCTATACTCAACTGTGTATTTTAATCCACCATATGCTTTACCTATTGTTTCAATTGTGTTAATATCCACTATCTTACCAAAGTCTATAATATATTCTTTAACATCTCCTGATCTTATTGTAATTCCATTTGTTTCATTTCCATCTACTAATGCTGCTCCTGTATCTGGATTTACAGTTGCATTTAAAGCTACATTTTCTGGCTTTGAGTAAGCCTTAACTTCTGCAATTGCTGGCCATGCTAAGTAAGAAGTTCCTTGTCCATTATTACCAGTTATTTTAACATCTATAGCTTTTATATTTTTTCCTACAGGTATTGTATATTTATGATCTATAACAGTATCATTTTCTCTCATATCTAATACTGTATGAACTACATCATTTGAGTCAATTACATCAACATGGAATTGGAATGGTAAACCTTCCTTTTCAAAAATTAACTCAATATTTTCAACGAAGTAAGAGTTAATTAAATCAATTTGAGCATTTGCTGGCATTACTCCACCGTTTGATATCCATAATGTATCTTCTTTTCCATCTGTTATATTTGAAAGAGGCTTTCCGCTTTCTGCATCACTTCCTGTTACAGGCTTATCTAAAGCTACATTGATGGCTTCAACTACAACTTCTTTTTCTCTTAAAGCCTTTATTTCAGCTAAGGCTGCCCATGCACCTGGAAAATCACCAGCACCACTTTTACCTGTTAATATATATTTAATACCTTTTATTTCTCTTTCTACAGGTATTTGATATCTTCTTTCTAATGCATTTGATTCTGATTTTTTATCCAGAATAGTTGTTTCAGTTCCATCTGCTTCAATTGCTCTCACTTCAAATTGGAATGGTAATTTTGCCTTTTCAAAAACAACCTCTACTAAATCAACCATTTCATTCTTTTCTAAATCTACAGTTATCTCAGCACCTATTCCTTCACTTGTTGCAGACCAGAATGTATTATCGTCTCCATCTGTAATATTTGACGCAGGTCTATCTGTTCCTACATTTTTTACATCTACAGGCTTATTAAGTGCAACATTATCGTATTCTACTTTTTCGCCTGCATTTTCATATACCATTAATTCTCTCATTTCTGGTACTAGAGTTGAATCAGTACTATTAAAAGTAAATCTAACTGCATCAGCAGTTCCTTTATAATCTATTGATATAGTTCCTGTAATAGTACCGTCTATAGTTTCTGCAACAGTACTCCAAGTAGCTCCATTTCTAACTTCTACTTTATAAGTTATTGGGAACCCACCTGCTGCTTGATTTGGAGCAAAGGCTATACCATTAAGATTCTTTTCCTCTTCTAAATCTATAGTCATTGTAACAGGCCATTTAGCTTCTGATGGCATCCAGGCACTTCCTGTAGTTCCATCAGTTAAATTAGATGCTGGGAATCCTGAAGCTGTTTCAACGCCTTCGATTACTACGTTTTTACCTAGTGCAATATTAACTTTTTCTACTGCACTTGATCCACCTTCTAAAAATGCTTCCATATTAGTTACAGAGAATTTATCCATAGCTTCTTTTGCAAGAGCTCCTAAATCTTCTCCTGAACCTGTTGTTGCATATCTATTATTTTCAGTAGTTTTTTCATTAGCCCACTTATATTCAACTTTATGCCAATTTATATTTTGAGTAGGTTTTCCTTCTAATTCATTTGTTACGTTATTAACCCACATTTCCCATCTCTTATAATATAAATCATTAGTTAAACCAGCCCATTGTCTATTTGAGTAATCCTTTAAAGAACCATTTTTATAATCTCCCCATGTAGTTATTAAAGCTCTTGCATTGAATTCAAATAAATCCATAGTCCAATCATCTGCACCTTCAAGCATAGTTCTAGCTTGCTCTATCCATGTTCCTACTAAGAATTCTGGACTAGTAGATAAAACATTTTCTTGAAGCTTTATTAACTCTAAGAAATGAGTAGAAATCTTTTTGAAGTTATTTATATCTCCGTTATCATAAGCAGCAACCATTTCTTTATGATATTCCTATGCATAATTTGCTAAAACTTGCTTTGTTACATCTAAGAAATCATATATAAATGCTTCACTACCTTTTAAATCATCATATGCATTTATAAATAGCTCTAAAGCTTTTTCTAATTCTGCCTTATCATAAGGTATTTTACTATGTCCCCATGTTGAAGCACTATTGATTTGTTTAGCTGGTCTTGCGTTTATTACTGATTCTGCTGCTCCTTGATAGTAATCATTTGTCTTTTTATATGCAGTTTCTAATAATATTTTCCATGCTTCTTGAATATCAGCATTTTCCTTACCATATCGTCTTTCAATATAATCCATGGTCCATTGTCTAAAATCTATAGAATCTCTTGTCCAAATCATATCTCCAATTAACTCATAAGCTATTGGACTATTATTTATTGCTTCTGGAGTAATACCTATCCCCTTCATGTTTTCTGAATTTGCATAGGCACTTGGGATATTATTAGCTAATATCTCTGGCTGTCCATCTAATCCCATTCTTCCCCCAAAGTTATGAAGCATATTCCATACCCAAGGTAAGTCTTGATTATCAAATCTTTTCCAATCTGGATTTAAGTCTGAATTAAGATCTAATATTAATGAGTGCTCTTTATTAAGACCTGAAAGCTTTGCATTATCTGGATTTCCTTGCCAGTGCTGAATTACCCATATTGCATCTTCGTCCTGCTCTAACATTTTATTTTGAACTGTTGAATAAATTCTGCCATTATCTAATCCTCCAGTATTTCCACCTTCATGGAATGGATCAACAGCATAATAATCACTTACTTCACCAAAAACTTCTTTTTGTGCTTCATAAAATGCATCTGCAACTTTTGCAAAGTAATCCTCTTCACCTTCAGCCACATAGGTTCTAAGCATGTCAGGTCTATCAAAACCACACCATTCACCTTGTTTAATAACTTGAGCATCTGGATTTTTCTCAGTAAAGTCTAAAGGAACTCCACCTGAATATCCTTGAAGTACTGGTGTTATACCTAAAGTTTGCATTCTATCATGCATTTTTCTTCCAAGCTCTGTCCTATCTTCAAACCAACTATTTGGTAATGCTCCTCCAAAGCTTGTCATGTTTTGCATATAGAACCATGCAAAATAACCTGGACCTGATATATATTCTTTTATTTCTTCATCTGAATATCCAAATTTATTTAAAGTTCTTCTTAATACTTCCTCTTGTCCAACAATATCTAAAATTAGATTATATCCATTCATTGCTGACCAATCTAAAAATGCTTCATACTCATTCCAATCCCAAAATGCCATTGTATATGAATAAGTACAGAAGTTTAAAGAATATCTTTGTTCATAAGGTGTATCTATGACAACCTTTTCTCCAACACTAGGTAAAACTTCTGGCATATTTAAATTTGACCCCATTATAGGATTGTACATAACCTTTGCATAATTTTTTAAATAGTAATTAAATCCTGATGCAAGTGAAACACCATCATTCCCTCTTACTACTACTTTTCCATCAGCTCCATCTTCAACCTCAAAAACATCTGTTCCTGATGAAGTTTGGCTTATTAATTCAAATTGGAATTTATCTTTGTATTCATCTCCAATAACTCTTCCAACCATATCATACATTTCTTGTATTGTCTTTTGAGATGCATAATTTACATCGTTTTCAAATTTACTATACTCTTCTGCCCATTTTGTTTCACTAAAGTTCTCTACACTTATAGCTTTTTCTTCTACTCTTTCATCTGAAATCTTTTCACCATATAATTCGATTTCAGCTATATTTGAATCATTATTATCTGAACTAAATGTAACATCTATTCTTATTTTAGATGCCTTTACATTATTTAAATTATATAAATCACCTTCAACTGTTGCATTTTCTTCATTATCTTTATATGCAACTTTTGTATAGTTTTCCCCATCAGTTGTTAAATAAATATTATAATTATAATACCCATTAGTTTTATTAATTAACTTAATTGCTGATAAGTCATACGTTCCATCTAACTCTAGTTCTACCCATCTGAAATGATTTGATGATTCCCAATAAGTACTTGGATCACCATCAATAGCAAGTTCTACATCATGTCCCGAAGTATTGCTTTTTGCTGATATCTTTATATTATCAGCGCTTATTTTATTACCTACAGAAGCTTGTACTTCAAATGGTATAGAGGTAAGCATACTTGAAGTAATTGTTATAGCTAGGGCTTTAGCTATATGCTGTTTAACGTTTTTCATTAATAATTTCCTCCTTGAAATGTATGTATTTTTACTAATTTAAACGAATACATAAATTCTAAAAATAAAAAAAGCCAAAAAGAGACAATTCCCTTTTCAGCTAATGCCTATTTTCATAGTTACACGCCAATATAATTTGTATTCATTTACATAGAAATTTTAACCTACTTTACTTAACTATGTCAATAACAGTTGTTATACTTTTTTTAAACTTTTTATGAACAAAAATATACTAAAAAAATATACTTTTAACCAAATTTACTATAAATAATAAATAGAGAAGTCTTAGGAATCTATTTAATATAAAATTTATTCAATTTCAAGTAATCTTTATTGCCAAAAAAAGTTAATATCTTATTTTTATAAAGGGCCTCGCGAAACGCGAGCCCCTTTTAAACCATTTATTCTACTTAAAGACGCTTTTAAACTTAAATAGAAATTTTGTATATTATTTATATATGCGCAAAGTATGCAAAAAAAGAGAAGCTCTAATTAAAACTTCTCTTTTATTGGCTAATATCAAAATTTATTTTGATACAGCCCCATCTTTAAAGTATTCTTTTTGGATCAAAGTTTAAAAAATCACATGATGTCATTAAGTATTCAATTCCTTCATGCTCTCCATTTAGCACATTTGCTAATGAAGGTCCATGTAGATGTCCATATATTACTTTCTTAACCCCATATTCTTTAAATAAATCAATAAATGCTGAATTTTCTCTTTTCTCATTCATTGGAGGATAGTGTATCATAACTATTATATTTTCATATCCTGCTTCTTTAGCTTTATCTAAGGAAAGTCTTAATCTTATAATCTCTCTATCAAATATTTTTTTATCCTTTTCTGTAAATCTATCACTGCCTTCTAAAATCCATCCTCTTGATCCGCAAATAGCATAGTCCTCGTAAGTATAAAAATTATTTTGAAGAAATTTCGTATTTTCATACATTCTATTAAGCTTTGATATTCCGCCCCACCAATAATCATGGTTTCCCTTAGAAATTATTTTTTTCCCTGGTAATGCATCTATCCAATCTAAATCAACTTTACTTTCATCTGATCTCATTGACCAGGATATATCTCCAGCTATAAGCACTGTATCTTCATCTGTGATTTTTTTTATCCAATTTTCTTTTATCTTTTCATCATGCTTAAGCCACTTTGCTCCAAATATGTCCATTGGTTTGTCTGTTGTAAAAGCAAGATGAAGATCTGAAATAGCATATAAAGCCATTTAATCTACTCACCTTTCTGACATAAATTTCTTAACATTATATATTAGTTTACCTATATAATATTATTTATTAAACTAATATGAAAGCCCATATTTCAAAAGCATATTCAGTATTTATTTACTTTCATACATCTAAAAACTATCTAAGTCTGTTACATATGCAATAATATGAGCTACTGCTTCATAAAGATCAGATGGTATATAATCACCTATATCAACATTACAAAGCAAGTCTGTTAATTCCTTATTATACACTATAGGAACATCATTTTCCTCTGCTTTTTCAAGTATTTTATCTGCAATGTGTCCCATACCACTTGCAGTAACAGTTGGAGCCATTAAATTTTCTTCATATTTTAAAGCTGCTGCTTTTTTTCTATACTTCATTTCTCCTCCTAAAGATAATAACTCTAATTTCTATTAAGTGATATTCCTAAATTTATAAATGCTTATTTATACTCTTCTATCAAGTGATACTCCTGAATTAGAATTAAAAAATTCTCTACATGATGTTAATGAAACTTCATTTTCCTTCTTAGATACTTTTACATTAACTAAAAAACCCATACTTTCTATATTATTAACTAACTTGCTCTTTGTCATATCAATTATTTTAACAAATTTTTCTTCACACTTTAATTCTATATTTATTTTTTTATCTAATACTTCCATATATCCATCTACTGTACCTAAATTCTTAGTTTCCACTGTTACTACCATCTTAACGTTTGTACTATCTATCTTTTTACCTTCTTTTCTATTGTCCTTTACTATTATCTTACAAGGATATTCTCTTTCCTTTATACTAACTGGAATATCTGCATAATAATATTCTGAGCTTATCTTATTAAATACTTTTATATCACTAATATTATTTTTTATAATATCTAAAATCTTCTCTGATATTAAAGATTCGCTTTTTAAATTAGATATTAAATCTTTAATTATTTCTTTACTTCCTTCTGTTCCTTTATTTAGGGAAACTTCTATTAATTCTTTTGTTGGAATACTTTTAGTTAGATTTTTATTTATTATATTATTATCATTTAATTTATCAATATTATTACTATTAGTACCAATAATATTATCTTTAGTTAGTATATCTTTAGCTAAATCATTTATCTTTTGACCTTGATGTGTATCATTGTCTATAATTTCTTGATTTTTTAAATTAATAACATCTTTTAATTTTGAAAATTCCTCTTCTGTTAATGTTATACCTCTTCCCATAACATTTGAAAGTACCTTTTCTAATTGTCCTTTACTAAAATCTAAGGATTCTTTTACACCTAAAGTTTCATTATTAGTTTTATTCAAATAATTACTAAAATCATCTACTATATTTTGAGCACCAATATCATTAAATTCAAATATAGTTTCTTTAATCTTATTTATTAATTCTTCTGGCTTAATAGTATTTATTAAATTGAAAACTCTATCAAATTCACTACTTGTAAATTCCATTCTTCTATTAGCTAATATATCTTTTAAAGATGTGTTAAGTAAATCTTCATTTTGACCTGAAATAGATTTAAGAAGAGATAACATACTAACTTTTGCATTTCCCATATCACTCTTTTGATAAACATCATTAGCTAATTTATTATTAATACTTGTCTCTTGCTCATTAATATGTTGAGGTACTTTTGTAATTTTTTGTTCTTCTACACTTTGTCCCTCTACATTTTGTCCCTCTACATCTATAGATTTAGGACTTATGGTACTAATATCTAAATTTTCAATACTTTGCTTTAAATTACTTTCTAGCATATGTTCCTTTGTAAATTTATTAAGTTCAGGTATTGAATTAGAAATTTTATCAAGTACTTTTAATATACTTTCTTTTCCTTTAAATAAATTATTATATCCTTTTATATTTTCTTTATTAAATTCCATATCATTTTCGATAAACAATAAAATATCATCATGAGATAAAGTTTTAAACTCTCCTAAAAACTCCTTTAATACATTATTAATTTTTATTCCTTCTTCACTATTTTGAGATATTCCCTTCCCCATTAAATACTTAGATATAAATTCATCTATTTCCTTTGGATTTACCTGTATTTTATCTAGAAATTGAATTAGTCCCTTAATTTCTCTTATATTTTCCTTAGTAAGAGGAATATCAAATTTTAACATTGATTTTAATAAAGCAACGTCATCTTTACTTAAGCCTGAACTAGAAATTATATCATTAAACTCACCTTGTGCTAATTCATCACCTTTGATATTCTTAGCAATAACTTTTAACTTTAATTTTCCGTCAACAAAGCCTTCAACTTGAAATCTTTGTAATCCATTTTCTAATCCTTCTATATCTCCGTCTATTTGTGCAGAAAATTCCCAACCATCTATTAGCTTTATAGTAACTTCATTTTTATCATCTTTTTTAATTATTTTTCCTGAAAACTTCTCACCAGAATCAAAAGTTAGCTTACTAGATATTCTTTTATTATTTGTATTATATGAATTACCTACATTAAAAACTCCTGGCATAACTCCACCTCATATACATCTATATTATTTATAATGTCGAATACTTTATCTAACATCTTAACATATATAAATTTATAAACTCTATGATTAAATAATTTTCACTTGGAAATATTTTAGAAATAACTATATAATCTTTAGAAATTTTTACCTTATATGATATAAATATAGAATTTACATGGAGGTTAAAAATGAATAAAAAACTTTTTTCTAAAATAATGATTATATCTGTTATTACTATATCATCGGTACTTGTATCTTGCCAAAATACTTCTAAAAAAATAACTATATCGGAAGATACTAAAAATGAAATTTCCTCGGAAGAAAATGAAATAAATGAAGCAATAAAAATTGGTGAGGAATATCTTGCTCAAAATAAATTTAATGAGGCTAAGGAATCTTTTAATAAAGCTATATCCTTAGACAAAAATAATAAGGATGTTTATTTAAAAATTAAGGATATATATATGTCCTTTAATAGATTTGATGATGCCTATTTTATTATAAAAACAGCTTTAACAAATACTATAGATATTGAGAATATGAAATCAATTTTAAAAGATATTTCATCTAAATTTGA
This sequence comes from Clostridium mucosae, assembly GCF_024622765.1. NCBI lineage: Bacteria > Bacillati > Bacillota > Clostridia > Eubacteriales > Clostridiaceae > Clostridium > Clostridium mucosae. The sequence continues at coordinate 11,088 of NZ_JANKAF010000011.1, forward strand.
ATCTATAAACATAAATTTATCCATATATCAAGATACTAGCTACACCTTACCAAATGAAGTAAAGGCCGTAATTTCAGGTGAATCTATATCAATTCCTGTAACTTGGGATAATCAAGTAGTTGACTCCTCAACTGCAGGGACATTTGTTTATGAAGGCTTTAATGAAGATTATGGTAGAAAAGTGAATATGGAAATTACAGTTATGGAGAATGTTTATGATAAGCAAATTGGATGGGTAAAAGATTTTTATATGGACAATGGAAAATTATATATTAATTTAGATTTAATTGAATTTTATTTAGGAAGAGAAGAGGCCCTTAGAGAAGCTATTAAAGATGGAAAAGCCGGAATTGATGAAAATGGAGAATACTTTTTACCAGCTCCAGTTTGGATAAGAAATAACTCTGAAGATATTACTACCTACCAAATAAATGATGATTGTTTATATTCTTTATGTGCAGCTACTCTAAACCTTGAAAATTATGAAAGTAGCGGAACACCAGTAAATTCTTCTTATGATAATTTTTCAAAAACATTTAATGATACTAAAAATAATAATGCAAGAATACTACTGGTTTGGGTTGATATAAAGAATGGCTCGGTTTATAAGATTTCTGAACAATACTTACCATAAAAATATTTTAAAATGAGACTTTACAGTGAATAAAAAATTTATAAAACTAACTATTATTCCACTTTTTTTAATACTAAGCACTTCTCTTTTTGCTTGTACTGACACAACTAAAAAAGTAACAGTTTCTAATGATACTCAAAATGAAATTTTAGTTGAAGAAAATGAAGTTGATGAAGCTATTACCAATGCTAAAAAGCTTCTAACTGATAATAAATATGATGAGGCAAAAGCCTATTTTAATAAAGCAATTTCTTTAGATAAATCTAATAAGGATTTATATTTACAAATAAAAGATATTTATATGAATTCTAATAAATATGATGATGCTTACTTTATAATAAAATCTGCTTTAGCTAATAATGTTGATAATGAAAATATGAAATCAATAGCTAAAGAAATATCATCTAAATTTGAAGTAATTAAGCTTACAGATTCTATTTATCAAGAATCAGAATATAACCTTCCTGGAAGTGTTACTACTGTTATAAATGGAGAGTCGCTTTCAATTCCTTTAACTTGGAATGTAGCAACTGTTGATACTTCAAGCGCTGGTACTTTCACTTATTATGGCACAAATGAAGAGTATGGCAGGCAGGTAGAATTTACTTTAACAGTTTTAGAAAATGTTTATGATAAACAAATTGGATTTATAAATAATATATATACTGTTGATGGAAAAACCTATATAGATGTTGACTTAATTGAATTTTACTTTGGAAATGAAATTGCCTTAAGAGAAGCATTAAAAGATAACGAAAAAATTGCTTATAAAGAAAATGGAGAACCTTATGTTCCAGATGGTTATTATATAAGAAATAATAATAGTAAATTAACCACCTATGAGATATCAAGTAATTGCAGCTTCCAATTATTAAATCACGATTTTCTAGCATTAGGATATAATGTGCCTCCACCAGAAAATTCTTCTATAAATGAAAAAGCTTCATTTAATGATTTTATAAATTATATCAATTTAAGAAATCCAATGGATATAGGAGATCTTGATGTAAGTGATGGTAAACCTGTAACTCATAAGGAAACCCTTTGTTGGATAGAACTAAAGAATGGAGCTGCTTACTCAATCTATAGACAATATACACCTTAGTTATATAAGACGTAGTTGATAAAAGATAGTTAAGAAATAAATAGGAGATTAAAGGGGAGTAATGTAATGAGAATTTGTCCTAATTGTGGAAAAAGGTTTAAATACATGATTATATCAAATATTTTTTGTAGTCCATGGTATAAACTAAGATGTGATAAATGTAATACTAGGATTGAATTGACCAAGGAAACTAATACTATAAATTCAATAATAGTAACTCTTCCTATAATACTTTATGGGATTTTTAGTGACAAAATAATAAATTTTATTACTGACTTTACTAAAAATGAAAGTGTGAGTATATGGGGATTAATTGTAATGTATGTGTTATGGTGTACTATTATTTATAATGGACATTATCCATGGACTAAATATAAAGTATTTGAAGAAAAAAAAGCAGGTTTATTATAACGAATAATTAATTGATTCGTAATATTAAACTAATAGTTTTATACCCTATTTATTATTTAAAATATATTTAATATAATTAAATTATAATATCCATATTAAGGAGAATATGTAATGAATACTCAAGTTCTTATTATTGAAGATGATAAATCAATAAATGATATATTGTTCCATACTTTGAAAGCTGAAGGCTATTTACCTTATAGTGTCTTTTCTTTAAAAGAAGCTAATGATTTTTTAAATAGCACTTTACCCGATTTAATTTTGTTAGACTTAAACTTACCCGATGGAAGTGGTTTTGACTTTTGTAAAGATATAAACTCTAAATATACTATTCCTATTATAATTCTTACAGCTAAAAATGATGTATTTGATAAAGTTCTCGGCCTTGAACTTGGAGCTGATGATTATATCACTAAACCATTCCATATAAAAGAAGTAACAAGCAGAATAAAGGCTGTATTTAGACGTATTGAAAAGTCTGCTTCTAAAGATAATAAAAATTTCATTAAGATAAATTCAAATATAAAGATTAATTTTAATAACAGAACTGTTTTAAAAAATGATGAAGTTATTCAATTAAAACCAAAAGAATATGAACTTCTTGAATTCTTTGTTCAAAATAGAAATAAAGTTTTTTCTAGAGAACAACTTATAGATAATATTTGGGAGTTTTCTTATGATGGCGATATAAGAACTATAGATATTCATATAAGAAGAATTAGAAGCAAACTTGATACAAACGGACAACCCTCTGTGATTGAAACAGTTTTTGGTGTTGGATATATGATGAGGTAAGTATGAAAATTAAATTCAAATTCACTTTAATTATTACTCTTACAATTGTACTACTAGGAATTTCATTAAATATATCTGTTAGAAAAATATTAAAAGATAATATGGAAAGCACAGTTACCTCTTCATTAAAAGAAATAATGAAAAGTACTCGCGAATCTGTTAAATATACATTGTCAGTTAGAAATTATCTATACAAAGATAAAGCTTTATCTCAAGAAAGTAAATATTTAATAGAATATATTTCAATTAACTATGATAGCAACCTTCAAATATGCGATATAGATGGTAACGTGCTTGCTTCTAATTTAGAAAAAGCTAACCCTGAATTCGCTGAAAATATTCCTGATATTAAATCTGGTAAAACTATTGTTGATATAAAATATAACAATAACAATCTTATTGGAATGCTTTCCTATCCAATAATAATTAATGAATCTTACATTGGAATAATCAATTTAACTAAGGACTATACTTATCTTTATTCAGACTATATGAAAGCTACAAGCATATTAACTTTAATTGAAATATCACTTATCATTTTTATATTTGCTATTTCTTATAGATTAACAAATAAAATAGTTAGTCCAATAGAAAAATTAACTTCAGCTTCAAAGGAATTAAGTATAGGAAATTATGAAATAAATATAGATATCAATGCAAAAAAAAATGATGAAATATCTATATTGTCTAGAGAATTTATTAATATGAAATCTAAAATTCAAGAGCAAATTTTAGATATTGAAAAAGAAAAAGAAAAGGTTGAAAAATTAGCCTTAAGCAGAAAAATATTTTTTGATACTGTTACTCATGAACTTAAAACACCTTTAACTTCAATTATTGGATATTCAGAAATGATTTTAGAAAATGTTGTAGATGATGAAGAATTTAAGTATCGTGCCATTGATAGAATTCACTCAGAAAGCGAAAGATTAAATACATTAGTACTTGAAATTATAAAAATTTCAAAAGGATTATCCTCAATAAAAGATACTTATGAATATATAGATATTTCAGAAATTATTAATCAAACAATTTCTGATTTAAACATTAAAGCAGAAAAATATAACTTAAAAATAAATTCAAACATATTAAACGAAATAGTACGCTTTAAACCAAATAAAATAAAAGAAGTTTTAATTAATGTATTAGATAATGCAATAAAATATTCTAGCAAAGATTCTATAATTACTGTAAACTCTTACACTTCTGATGATAAATATAATATAGAAATTACTAACATTGTTGAAAATCCTATACCTGAAGATGTTTATAACCATATTTTTGAGCCTTTTACGAAGTCAAATTTTTCTAATGATGAGTATAGTACAGGCTTAGGATTATACTTATGTAACGAAATTATTAAAGATCATAATGGTTCAATTAGTATAGTTAATGGTAATGAAATAAAAGTAAAGATATCCTTACCATTAGAAAATAGCAATTAGTTAATGGTAATGAAATAAAAATAAAAATAACCTTACCATTAGAAAATAATAGTGATCTCTCATAAATAATATATGAATATTCCTTATTATGTAGTTATCTAAATTTGATTAAAAATAGTATTTTTAAATCAAAAGCTTAAGGGAGTCGCGTAACGCGACTCCCTTAAGTTTTTTATTCTACAACTATCTTATTATAGTTTTTCTTCCCTCTTTTAAGTAATGCTGAACCATCTTCTAAATCTGATTCTTCTAAAGTTCTAGTAACTTCAGTTACTTTTTCTCCATTTAAAGATAATCCACCTTGTTGAATTAATCTTCTTCCTTCTGCTTTAGATGGAACTATTTTATTTTCAGCCATTATATCTAAAATAGTTGATCCTAATTTTTCCTTACTTATAGTTACTGTAGGAACATTGCTCATATCAACTCCACCAGAGAATAAAGCTTCTGCTGCACTTTTAGCTTTAGTTGCTTCTTCTTCTCCATGAACTAGCTTTGTAACTTCAAAAGCAAGACGCTTTTTAGCTTCATTTATAGCTGCTCCTTCTACAGAACATATTTCTCTAACTTCATCCATTGGAACAAATGTTAATAATGATAAGCATTTTTCTACATCTGCATCATCTACATTTCTCCAGTATTGATAAAAGTCAAATGGTGAAGTCTTTTCTGGATCAAGCCATAAAGCTCCTCCTACTGTTTTTCCCATCTTTTGTCCTTGGCTATTAGTTAATAAAGAACAAGTCATTGCCATAGCCTGACCTTGAGCCTTTCTTCTAACTAATTCAACACCAGCAATCATGTTTGACCATTGGTCATCTCCACCTAATTGCATTTTGCAACCATACTTTTGATTTAATACGTAGAAGTCGTATCCTTGCATTAACATATAATTAAATTCTAAGAAAGAAAGTCCCTTTTCTAATCTTTGTTTAAAACATTCAGCTGTAAGCATTCTATTTACAGAAAAATGAACTCCAACTTCTCTTAAGAAATCTACATAATTTAAGTTTAATAGCCAATCTGCATTATTAACTAATATTGCTTTATCATCAGAAAAATCTATAAATCTCTCCATTTGCTTCTTTATTGAATCAACATTATGTTGAATTTGTTCTTTTGTAAGCATAGTTCTCATATCAGTTTTTCCTGATGGGTCTCCTACCATTGCTGTTCCACCACCAAGAAGTGCTATTGGTCTATGTCCTGCCTTTTGCATATGTGCCATAAACATTAACGCAATGAAATGTCCAACATGTAAACTATCCGCTGTTGGATCAAAGCCTATATAAAAAGTTATTTTCTCCTTTTCTAGCAACTCTCTAGTTTCATCCTCATGAGTAAATTGCTTTATGTATCCACGATCTAATAACTCGTCTAAAACATTAGCCATTCTACGTAACCTCCTATTTATTTTACTTATTATAGTATATCTTTTTATTAAAATATTATCAACAATAAAACAACTAATGATACCATTGTTATGTTTTGAGAATATAATGCTACGATAAGTAGATATGTTCCACAAGCTAACTAGCTGCGCAGGCATTGAATACTTAGTGAAGTTGAGCGCAGTTACAGCTGAGCTTAAAATTATCAAATGAAGAATTAGCCTCATTAATGATATGTATTAAATTTAGAATTGTATTCGAAATTATACGAAAATCGGAAAGTTAATACATATCATTATGTTTAATTTTCATAAATTTAAAAGGAGCAATTCAATATATTTGAACCGCCCCTCACTACTAATTTCATGCCAATTATTATTAATTCTGTTCATCTAAATTATAGCTAGAATTCTCTTATTCACTATTCAAAATTCAAGCTAAAATACAAATCTAAATTTTAAATAATATCTATACATACAACCTCTTAATTCGCATAATTCAGATTCCCAGACTACTTTTCAATCATTTATTACTTATTCACTCTAAAATTCTAAATAATTCAGTATCCCTGAACTATTACCCCAACCTTTCCCTTCTTTCACACTATAATTTTTTAAACTAATCTTCTCTCAGTTATGGACTAACCCCTTAATTTTTATTTATTCCCATTCAACACTTGGGCTCTCCTGAGCTATCCCCATAACATTTTCACTCTTTTATAATTCACCGAAGGTGAATTATTTCTTTAATTCTTTCACTTTTTCATTTTTCATTTTTCATTTTTCATTTTCAATAACTCAGCTAGCCTGAGTTATATCCTTAATTGTCCTTTCTCCATTGTCAATTATTAATTGATTTTATGCCACATATTCCCTTATGAAATCTGGTAGCTCATCAGTACATTCACAATTTAAATTAATATACAAATTTAAATTAAATTTTTGAGAGAATTCCTTTAACTTTCCAAACAGTTTAGTAGATTCAGACATATTTTTAGTAACTATACTCGATAAAGCATCTATATATATATTTTCTACATCATAATTTTGAGATATAACGCCACAAAGTAACCCATAAAAGCTATCACAATCTATTACGCCAAGCTCATTAGTATTTATAAACCTTATCTTACCTTTAAGTTGCATCATACGTCTGCAATCATCATCAATATAAACTGAATCTCCTTTTGCTTCACTTAAGTGTTCATTTGCAAGTTCTATTAATCTTTTAGTTTTACCTGCTCCTCTCTTTGCGCAAAAAACTTGAATCATTGGAATCCACTCCTTTTATAGAATTTTTTATTCTCTTAATTTATATATATTCTACTCTTCTGAAAATATTTACAATATAATATAAAAAAATAATAAAAGATAGAGAAACTTCTTAATCTCTATCTTTTATCTAAAAAAGTGTGAACTCATAACTTTATTTTTTCCTGCATGCTTTGCTTTGTAAAGACATACATCTGCACAATTAATAACAGCTTCAAGGGTATTTCCATCATTAGGATAAAAGCCTACTCCAAAACTTGCAGTAATGCTTCTTTCATTCTTTTCATTTGAAACCAAATTACTTGATACAGAATCTCTTATCTTATCTATTCTTATATATATCTCTTCGTTATCACTATTGCAATCTATATATAGTATTATTTCTTCCCCACCATATCTTGCAATTATATCTTTTGGCTCTAGCATACTCCTAATTAAATTTGCAGTTTCTATTAAAACTTTATCACCAAATTGATGTCCTAAGGTATCATTTACCTTTTTAAAGTTATCTAAATCAATCATTACTATAGCATATTTATATATGTTTCCATTAGATAACCTTTCTTCTATAATTTCGTAAAAAGTCTTTCTATTATATATACCTATTAATGAATCATACTTAGCTGCCTTTTCTATCTTTTTATATAAAATAGAATTTTCTAAAGCTATTGCAATTTGGCTTGCTATTGAACTTAAAAATATTTCATGAAATTCTGTTAAAAAATTATAGTGGGTATGGTCGACTACAATATATCCTATATATTTTTCAGCAACTTTTATTGGTACTCCCAGCCTTGAATGAATATATATATTATTTAATTCATCTTTTACAATTGGTTCTTTTGAGTTTAAAATAAATGTTTTATTTTTACTTACGTATTTTATACACTCTTCTGTAAGAACTATACTATCATTTGTACCATTAGTAGCCTTAATGACAAATTTAGAGTCTTCTAACAAATATATTGTAGATTGAGTTACCCCTATAATACCTATTATCATATCATTTATCATAGGTATTATATTTTTACTACTTAAATTTGAATTTATATAATTACTAATTAATATTACATTTGAAAGCATATCAAGGTTTTTTTCATGCTGAACATTAACAGCACTTAATTCTTGTATTTTTTCTTCTGTGATTTTCTGATATCTTTCGTACTCTAACTTAAGTTGCTGATAACTTGCTTTATAATCGTCCATACTCCCTCCCCATCTCATCTTACATAGTATGAATCGAATTCAGATAATCTATAACTTAATATTACTTTATTTTCCTTTTAATATCAATAGCTTTTTGCCCTCTAAATCATTTTCATTGTAGTATTTATTACAGGCTATCTTTGACTAATCCAGTTCCTTCAATTATTAGATTAACATTTACTTCTAAATTTGTATCTGCAATTGGATTGTATACAGCTGCTTTAGGATAGTATATATCAAAAAGTCTTTCAATCTCAAAAACATCTATTTCTTTTTCCTTATACTTATTAAATATATCTTTCAAATAACTTTCTATTTCTTCTTCTTTAACATCTTTAATATACTTCAAAAGTTCATTATCAACTATAAGCCTACCTTGTATTTCTGCAACTGAAGCTTTCATTTCTAGATTTTTAACTAAAGTAATGTTTTCTCCATCATACTTAAGTTTACTTTCTGTACTATTATCCAAAATATCTAATGTAATAAATCCTTGTTCTGATTGTGGATTAGAAATTTCAAGCGTTCCTCTTCTAATATTATTCATAAATAAATTATAGCTCATAGCATCTTTTGAATCTATTTTTTCAACTAATTTATTATCTTTGATTATTGCTCCACCGCCAATTTCTATTTTTTTATCCAATGCATCTTCTCTTATTTCTATAGCACCAACAATATATGTATCACTAGCTGTAATAGAATTACTTAAATAATCATTTATATTTGCTCTCATTGCTCTAGGATTTCTCTTATTTTTATGAACTAACTCTTCTAAATATAATCCTAAATATTCTTCATCACTTGATGTAATTTTAAGCAAATCATCAACTTCACCAAAATATACAAACATATAAGGTTTAATCTGAAACTCTTGATTATTATTTATTAAATCAACATATCTTTTTATTCCATCTCTTGCAGCCTTTTCAGTAAATATATATGCTCTATTTTGTGAATAATTTAATTCATAACTTGAAGCTAAATTCACATCTCTTAGTGCTTCTAATGCTGTTTTTCCTACACCTTTATATATTATTCTCTTCCCCTTATCTGAACTTTCATTAGTACTTCTATAAGGCTTAACACAATCAACATAAACTACGGCTCTTCCAAAGTCATCTGTATCAAAAATCACACTAGTTGCAAAACTAACTTTATTTATATCTCTATAATTAAAGCAACCAACTAGAAATAAAGGAATAAAAAATACTGCTAAAATCTTACTTAATCTTTTAAATCTCATTTTTCATCCCCCTTTTTTATAAAATCCTTTGAAATCTTACCTAAGCTTCCTCTAAGCACAACATCTTTAAACCTATATTCGTTAATACTTCCAATTGGAAATAAAAATTGATATCCAATTGAATCTAATTCAGCTAACTGTATTAATAGTAATAAGGATCCACATAAAAACCCTGGTATACCAAATGCAGCAGAAAATCCAACTAAGACTATTGCCCAAAATGAAACTGCTCCATAAAGCTTTGGAATTAAAAAGTATGCTAATGTGCTTAAAGCTACAACTATTATTGTTATTCTTGATGCTATCCCTGCTCCAACTGCTGCATCTCCTAAAATTAAAGCTGAAACTATGCTCATTGCACCACCTATTGGTTGTGGAAGTCTAAGTCCTGCTTCTTTTATAAATTGAAAGGCAAGCATCATTAGTATTACTTCTATAAAGGTAGGGAATGGAACTCCTGCCCTGGATACTGCAAGTCTAAACATAAATAATGATGGTATCATTGCAAAATGATACGTTATTATTGCTACATATAATCCTGGTACTAATGTTGCTATAAAAAATGCAAACCATCTTAATATACGATTAAAATTTGTATAATACTTATTTAAATAATAATCATCTGGCATTTGGAAATTTTCTAAAAAGAAATATGGTACAGTAATAACAAATGGCGTACCATCAACTATTACAGCTACCCTTCCTTCTAGTAACTTAGCACTAACTTCATCTGGTTTTTCGGTATATCCTACAGTATCAAAAAAGCTTTTTTGATTTTTTAGGGCATCTTCAACATAATTAGTATCTAGAATAAATCTCAAATCTAAATTATTTACCTTCTCTTTAACATTTTCAACTAAATCCTTTGGAGCAACACCATCTAAATAACATACAGCAACTGCTGTTTGAGATTTTTCTCCTACAACTATAGCTTCAAACTTTAAATCTGGATTTTTAATTCTTCTTCTAATTAATGCAACATTATTTACTATTAATTCATTAAATCCTTCTCTTGGTCCCTTTAATACAGATTCTGTTTCAGGAGTCCCAACCCCTCTTACAGGAAATCCTTTTGCTTCTACATATAATACTTGTTCTAAGCCTTCAAATATTACTGCTGGGTCACCAGATAATATATGCATTATTGCATCATCTAAATCTTTAGCTATACCTGCTGCATTAATATCTAATGAATTTTCTATTAATTGCTCTAGAGTTTCAATTTTTCCACTCTCCGGTTCTATTTCACCAGTGCCACGTAATGGAGAAACCACATATTCACTTATCATTTCTGCATTACATAAGTCATCAATGAAAACTACTGTTGCCTTTCCTAAAACTGTTTGGACTGGCCTATACTTAACATCAAAAGAGTTTTTTAATTTCTCTTTCACATATTCTAAATTATTCATATACATCACCTGATTGTATTATTTGTTGAAAAACTGTTTAATATTCATTTTTTTGCTAATACTAAAAAGGAATAAGAAACAATTGGATAATTGATAATGCATAATGGATAATTGAGGTTTAAACTCTTCCAGAGTTTATTTTTATATTTTTCTAATTTAGCTAAGCTAAATTATTTCATTAATTGTCCATTATCAATTATCCATTATCCATTAACATAAGAAGGGTGGTTAATAATGAATAAAATTTCTAGTAAACATTTTATATTATTTGTAATTGGGGTGGCTCTTATATCTGTTAAAACATATCCATCTATATTCATAGATATAGGGGGAAGAGATACTTGGCTAGCTTCTCTTATAGCGTCAATTATATTTGTTATCTTTTTAATGTACATAATTAATATTGGTGTTTCCACTAAGACTTTTGATATAAATGATATTTTTGCTCGTTCTATGCCAAAAGCTATTAGTATTATTTTAATGCTTATATTTGTACTTACTTTATTTATAAATGCTATTGAATCAGCTGCTGTTGAAGCTAATGTATTACACTCTACATTATTTCTTGAAACTCCAGTTTGGTATGCATTAATATTTTTTATACTTCCATCACTTTTTATTTTTAATAAAAGGTTACGTACTATATTAATATTTGTTTTAGTAAGTGTTTTTGTAGTTATAATTAATGGAATAGTCTTTTTTGCATTAACCCAAAGTTATAAGGATATAAATAATTTATTACCTGTACTTGGAAACGGTATATCTTCAGGCTTTACTGTTTCTCTTTTCCTAATTTTAGGTGGATTTTCCTCATTTATGATTGCAATACCATTTTTAAAGTATATAAATGAATTAGAACATATAAGAAAACATACTCTTTATGCCGGAGTTATAACTTCTGCCTTTATCGTTGTCTCAATAGTTGGAGTAATTACAGCTTTTGGTCCACTAAGATCAGCCAATATTTTTTATCCAGAATTTATATTAGGGCAAAGAATTGAAGTTGCAGGATTTTTAGAATTTGGTGAATTATTTTTCATAATTCAAACAGTATTAGGTTTCTTTATTAAGTATGTGTTGGCTACTTATAGCATATTGCTAATTCTAGGCAAGTATATTAAAAATAAACGTCTTTTCATAGGTATATATACTTTTTTAATATTTGTTTTATCAAGCTTTTTAGGAATGAATAACTACATACTTTATGACGTATTAAAGTATTTACAAATAATTAATTTATTTAGTTTTGTTTTAATACCACTTATAGTATTTTCTACTTATTACTTAAAATTTAAATCCAAAGAGAAATTATCTAAAAATTCTAAATAAACCAAAAACTTTTTAATATTACTTATTGAATTTATCTTAGTTTATGGTATAATTATTTTGAAAATTTAAATGATTAGGAAAATCTCGATACATTCTTTCCTTAAAGTTCAACTTACTTAAGAAAAGAAACCTATCAAGTTTATACCTATGAATTTTAAGGAGGATTTTAAAATGGAAGATAAGAAAATAATTTGTAAAGATTGTGGAAAGGAATTTGTTTTCACTGTTGGAGAACAAGAATTCTACAAAGAAAAGGGATTTGACAATGAACCAGTAAGATGCCCTGAATGTAGAAAGGCTAGAAAAGCTCAAAACAACAGAAGATAGTTTCTGTTTTAAAGACTAACCATTTAATGGTTAGTCTTTGTTTATTTATAAGATTTTTTTTGCATAATAAGTATTTTTTTATTAATTTTGTACAAACTAATAATCTATACATAATTTATATAATAGGAGGACATATATAATGAAATCATTAAAAATATTTTTTACTGTATTAATTTTGCTGGTGCTAGTTTCTTTAATATTTAAATTTTCATTTTGGGCTATAGATGCTATACTACTTTCAGCAATATTTTTATTACTAATAGATATTTTTTATGTTAAAGCTTAAGATTGGTTATAAATTAATTTTATATTATATTTTTTATTAAATTACTTGCATTATATATTTTTTTAATTTCTCCCTCTCTATACATCCATTCTTGGCATAAATCAAAATCTTCTTTTTTATAATTGTCGCTTATTTCAAATATAAAATCTTTAAATCCTTCTGCTAATTCTTTTGAATATCCGCAAAATTCCATGAAATAATTAGCCTTATCTTCTTTTGAAGAATTATTAAATATTCTAGCTGCTTCGTTTAATGCCTTATGAAAATTTTTAACTCCTTCTGAATTGTTATTATAAAATTCTTCATCAAAACACCACATAACTAAATTTTTATCACTGTTTCTTGAATCCCAAATTATTTTGCCACCATCATTGGTTATCTTTGATACAAAAGGTTCAATTGCTACTAAAGCATCTATTTCCCCCTTTTTAAGTGCCTCAATTCTCTCGTATGTATTATTAATCCAAACTATTTTAGGATTCTTTATAATATCTTTTAAATCATTTTCTAAAAATAATCTAAATAGTCCAGATCTATTTACTCCAACTCTTATTCCTTCCAAATCCCCATTAATGTCTTTGCTTCCAACTAAATTAATAGTTCTTGTTAAATTTGAAGTTATAACAGCTTTTTTTCCTTTTTCAAGCATATAAAAGAAAAATGTTGTGTCTCCCATCATAGCATCTGACCTTCCTTCTAGAAACTCAATATTTCCCTTAAAGAAGAAATCTTCATCTAAATATAAATTCATATCTATACCGTACTTTTTAAATATTCCTTGCCTGTCTGCTAATATTGCTGTTAAGCTTAATGGATTATTCTTTATTAAGTTTAAATTTATTTTTACCATGTTTACCCCTCCACATATTTTTTCTTGAACTAGATATATTTCAAAATATACGCTTGATATTATTAATTCAAATACTAATAACTACAATAACTTATATATAAGATAATTTTGTATTTAATAGATCAATTTATTTTTATAACTTTAACTATAAAAATGTAGTTACTTAATTATTCTATATAGTAACTACATTTATATAATCAATTTATCTTTATTTTAAGTAACCACATTTATATAAATATTTTATTATTTAACTATATTAACTTCATTTATGTAGTTACTTTCTCTTTAATTATAGTAACTACACTTTTTTTTTATTACTTTAACGTTTAATTATAGTAATACACTTTCGTAGTTACTTTATCATTTATATATAGTAACCACATTTATGTAATTACTTTATATTTATCTATAATAACTAAACTTGTAGTTACCTTATCTTTAAATACAGTAACTACACTTTTATAGTTACCTTATTATTTAAATTAGTAACTATACTTAAACTAGCCCTTTAATAATTTTAAAATTATATCTTTAAGTATTATTTTAAAATCTAACTTAATTTATGATGATGCATATTAAAAATTCTAGTGAAATTATAAAATGAAAACTATATATAAGAAGTAGTGGTCTTGGTCCCCACTCTCTTCCCATTTCTTTATAGACCTCTTGTATTTTATAATAATCCTTATACCATTTCACATATCCATAATAATAAAATATCAATATACCTGATATAAATATTAGTAAATTTATTTTCGATAGCGTTAATAATATTATCCATGATATAACCATTATTATTGCTTCTGGTATTATTATCTTGATGGAGTTTCTAAATCCAATAACATGAGGTAATGTTACCCTAACCCCTTTATCTTTTTCATAATCTGAAGTATTGTTAGTAGACATTAAAAATACAGTCATTATCATAGCTATAAGTGAATATAAGAATATTTCTATACTCATCTTTCCTTGCTGTATGTAAGCCGATACAAAACTACTTATTCCTCCAGCAAATATTCCTGATACTAATTCTCCAACTGGGTAAATTATATATGGCTTTGGTCCTAAAGAATAAGTTAATGCAGCAAGTGCACTTACTATTCCTATAATTAATATATTTATATTATTAGTTATAAAAACTACTAAAAGCCCACTTCCTCCACCTAAAGCCAGCATGAAAAGTAAAGCTATTACTGCATCTAAAAACTTCGCATCTCCTCTTACTAAGCCTTCACTACCTAAATGACCTGTAAATGTATCTTCATTTTCTTCATTCTTTAAAAATGCTCTTATTTCATTTGCTATATTTGCCACTATATTTAAGCTAAAGCCTGCAATAAACATTAAAACTAGTGGTAATATTTTTATATCTTTTGCTAAATAAGCTCCAAATAATCCACCACTAAGTGCTGGAAGTCCAGTTGCAAATCCCGTTCTTAGTTCCATTACTGTATAAATTCGTTTTAAAAAATTGTTCTTTTTCATTTATCTAATACTCCCTGAAGTTATTCCTTCGTAAATATGCTTTTGCAAAAATAT
The DNA here is from genome assembly GCF_024622765.1 of Clostridium mucosae. Taxonomy (NCBI): domain Bacteria; kingdom Bacillati; phylum Bacillota; class Clostridia; order Eubacteriales; family Clostridiaceae; genus Clostridium; species Clostridium mucosae. The sequence continues at coordinate 26,335 of NZ_JANKAF010000011.1, forward strand.
GAAAAATAATATCATTGGTATCATGCTTATTACAATGGCTGCACAAATTACTTGCCATTCTGTTGATGCTGGTCCTATAAATTTAAACAAAGTTGTTGATACAGTGTTTAACCCTTCCCCTGGCATATATAAATATGGAACGTAAAAATCATTATATATTGTAATTATCTTAAGCATAATTGCTGTTGCTGTTGCTGGTTTTAATAAAGGAAATATAACTTTTTTGTATATTTTAAAATATCCTGCTCCTTCAAGCATTGCAGCCTTATCTAAATCTCTAGGAATCTTTTCTAAAGCTTGTATATAAATATATACCATTAAAACATCTGCTCCTAAATATATAATTATAGGTGCAAGTCTAGTATTATATATTCCTACAGCATCAATTATTTTAAAAGTTGCAACTTGAGACATCTCCATTGGTACTATTGATACAAACAAATACATAAATAATATTATCTTTTTGAACTTAAAATCAAATCTGCTTATAACAAAAGCCACCATAGATCCTAGGATTACACTTCCTATTGCGCCAAAAAATATTAAGATAAATGTATTAATAAAACCAATTAACATTTTTCCATCTACAAAAGCTCTTATGTAATTTTCAAAATAACTAAAGCTACTAGGCATAGTTATTCCACTAGTTCTTGTAAATTCATCATAGGTTTTAAAAGAACCAAAAACCACAGTAATTATAGGTAAAAAAATTACTATAGTCCAAAGTATTAAAGTAGTGTATTTTAGCACTTTTAATAATATAGATTTAATACTCATCTTCATCATTACTATACACCTTCTTTTGAATAAGAGTTGCAATTACAATTATTATTGTAATTATTACTGCCATACTAGTTGCAAGTCCTATTTTCTTTTGCTCAAATGCAGTTTTCATAGTTTGTAATAAAAATGTACTCGTTCCATTTGAGCCATTAGTCATTATCATAGGTATTTCAAAAACAGAAATTGCACCTATAATTAGTAATATAAAATTTATCTTAACTATTGTATGTATATTAGGTAATATCACATATCTAACCTTTTGCATTACAGAAGCTCCTTCTATTTCTGCTGCCTTTATGTATTCCTTTGGTATAGATTGAATTGCTCCAAAATACATAATAAAACTTCTACCTGTAAATCTCCAAAGTGATATGCTAGCTAATGTATAATTAACAAACCTAGGATCTCCAAGCCAATAATGTATAAACTCTCCAAACCCTAAAGCTCCTAATGAAGCATCAAAAGTTCCTCCTGGTTCAAAGAATATTCTAAATATCATCGATATAGCAACTCCACTTATAAGAGTTGGAAATACAAATGTAGCCTTAAAAAAACTTTTAAATTTAACTTTAAAAGATAACATTATAGCAAAAAACATTGCTATTATAATTTGAAGGATCCCTGATAAAAAGTAATATAAACTATTTTTAAATACTTGAAAGTAAGATGGATCTGTTAAAACCTTTATGTAATTGTCAAAACCAACGAACTCCTTAGTCTTTGATATACCATTCCATGAAGTGAAGCTATATATAAATAGCTCTATTATAGGTAAAAATCCAAATAAAAATAATAATAAAAGTGGAAAAAAAAGAAAGAGAAAAATAATTTTTCTTTCTTTTTTTCTTAAGTTTATATTATTCATTTGCTTTTACTGCTGCTTCCCATTTAGCTTCTAATGAATTGATATAATCACTATAACTTTCATTTTGATTTGGATACATTCCTATATTGATAACCTTTTGAAGTACATCTGTTAATCTACCAACACCTACTTCATTAGCTATTGCAGTGTATTTTGCATCAACTTCTGGTGTTTCAGTTGGTACAGTTAATATTATATTATTGTTTTCAAACATTACTTTTTGTTCGTCAGTTAAATCTTCTTTGCTTGGTGACATTCCACCTAAATCATCTGCATATCCACTTTTAGCTGAAATAAAGAAATCTAAAAATGCTTTAGCTGTTGCTTTATTTTCACTATTTTTATTTATTCCTATTACTGATGGTGCTCCAAATGCAATACTTGTTTGTCCATTAAACTTTACTGGTAGTGGAGCTATATTTATTTTGCTATTGTTTGTGCTTAGACCTTGAATCATCTTTGCATCTTGAGAACCCTTCATTATCATTGCAACTTTACCATCTGCAAGCATTTGTAGTGACTTAGCAAAATCACCTGTAACTGGATCCTCTTCTATAAGTCCATTTGAAGATAACTCATAAAATAAATCCATTATTTCACGTATTGGTTGACCTTCTTTAAAGGCTGTTCCTACATTTAACATTTCTGATCTATATTGCTCTCCGCCATAAGATGTTAAAGTTCCACCCCAAGTACCTAGTGTTTTATTATAATTTGTATAGAAAGGTATAGCATCTGTATTTTCTTTCACTTTCTTTGCTGCTTCTATCATTTCTTCTGTTGATGTTGGCATAGATTCTACTCCTGCCTTTTTAAGAACTTCTTCATTATATATAATTCCTAGTGAATTTACAGCTGCTGGTAATCCGTATGATATACCATCATAATCTGCTTCTGTAACATCTATGTACTTTTCTTCTAATTCCTCAACTTTTCCTAATGGTTCAAAATAATTTTCATATTCTTCTGGAGTACCATTCATAGTGAATGGAAGAAATAAAACATCACCATAATCTTTAGTATTCATTCTAGTCATTATGTAATTGTCATAATCTGCAGCTGATTCCCATATTATATCCTCAACACTTGGATATAACTTTTTAAAATCCTCTTCCATTTTTTCAAATAGCTTGTCTGCATCTGTTCTAGATGTAACCACCTTTATAGTTCCACCTATTTCATCATTTTTCTTTTCTTCAGCCTTAGCGCATCCAACCATAAGTATAGGTAACATTAATAAAGTACTAATTATTTTCCTTGCCTTCATCTTACTTACTCCTTATATTTTTTTGTGTTAATTTATTAAAAATATTAGCCTTAGTAAAGTTAAAACTAATATTAACCTTTTCATCTATCTTTAAATCATTCATATCATGAGATTTCCATGTAAATCTTATTCCTTCATATAAAAGATGATAAATAGTTTCACTTCCTAAATACTCGATTTTCTCTATGGTAGCATCTATAAAGTTTTTATTTGTATTCTCCTTATAATCCTTATTGCTACAATCTCTATCATAGTTATTTACATTATCTGCATTATCATCAATTTTATTAGATTCATTTGTATCCTTTATACAATCTTTATTTTCATTCTTATCTACATGATGTAAAATATCTTTATTGTTAATGTCTCTATTTATATTATCTATATTTTTAATATCTTCTGCTCTTAACCCAATTATATATTCACCTATATCTAAATCATTAAACTCTATTGGTTTAATAAATTTAATAGAATCATTTAGTAACATATAATCTTCCTTTATAGATAAATTAAATAAATTCATTTGAGGCCTTCCAATAAATGTGGCTACAAAAACATTACTAGGATTTTTATAAATTTCTAAAGGAGTTCCTATTTGCTGAATTTCTCCTTCATTTAATATAACTATTTTATCTGCCATTGTTAAAGCTTCTACTTGATCATGTGTAACATATATAGTAGTTGCATTTAATTCCTTATGTAAATTTGTTATTTCATTAGAAGTTGATGTTCTAAGCTTTGCATCTAAATTAGACAATGGTTCATCCATTAAAAATACCTTAGGATTCCTTACCATTGCTCTAGCAAGAGCTATTCTCTGTCTTTGTCCTCCAGATAAATTTTTAGGCTTTGATTTTAGACAATCTTCAAGATGTAATATCTTAGCTGCCCACATTACCTTTTCATTTATTTCACTCTTCCTTACTTTTCTTATCTTCATTCCAAAAGCAATATTTTCATATGCTGTTAAATGAGGATATAAAGCATAGTTTTGAAATACCATTGAAACATTTCTGTCTTTTGGTTCTATGTTATTAATTATTTTATTATCTATTTTTATATTTCCTTCAGTAATGTCCTCAAATCCACAAATTAAATCTAAAAGAGTTGATTTACCACTACCACTAGGCCCAACGATAACTACAAACTCACCTTTTTCTATTGTGAAATTTATATCTTTAATTGCATATTTACCACTATTTTTATATTTCTTTGATAAATCATTAAATTCTATATAGCTAATATAAATCACCTCCACAGTAGGCTTACATAAAACACATAAAAAACCTATATAATTCTAACTTTTAATTCTGATTTTGTCAAACTTATAACAATATCATTTTAATAGTAATATTATACAATTAAACTTCCTTATAAAGCTACAAATATAAACTTTTAGGGTATATTAATTTTAAATCTATAGTTACAAAATTGAATCAGAAAATTAAAGTTATATAAGACTTTTTATATCTCATTAAAGGACTACATATATAAACTTTTACTACTTAAAATCACTGCCATATCCTATACATAAAATTTATTAAGTCTTGTATAATGTCATTCTTTGTTGACATGAGAATTTTCCAAATCTATAATTAATACTATAGTTAAACGTTATATATAACATGCACAAATGAAAGGAGTGCTTTAATTGGAAAATAATACAGAACAAAAGAAGGTTATTTTTAGTGGAATCCAACCTTCTGGACAATTAACTTTAGGAAATTATTTAGGAGCGATAAAAAATTGGGTTGCCCTTCAAGATGAATTTGATTGTTATTTTTGTGTAGTTGATTTACATGCAATAACTGTTAGACAAGAACCTAAGGATTTAAGACAAAGAACTCTTGAAGTCCTTGCAATATACATAGCTGCAGGTATAGTTCCTGAAAAGAATACTTTATTTATTCAATCACATGTTCCTGCTCATAGCGAATGTGCATGGCTTTTAACATGTAACACTTATATGGGTGAACTTAGCAGAATGACTCAATATAAAGATAAATCACAAAGATACGGTGATTCAATAGGGGCAGGCCTATTTACTTATCCAGTTTTAATGGCTGCTGATATTCTTTTATATAATGCAGATTTAGTGCCTGTTGGGCAAGACCAAAAACAACACCTAGAAATAGCTAGAGATATTGCTAACAGATTTAACAATACTTATAGCCCAACATTTAAAATTCCAGATCCTTATATTCCAAAGGTTGGAGCTAAGATTATGAGTTTACAAGATCCAACTAAAAAGATGTCTAAATCAGATGACAATCCAAATGCTTACATCTTAATAATGGATCCACCTGAAGTAATAAGAAAGAAAGTTTCTAGAGCTGTAACTGATAGCCTTGGAGTTATAAATTATTCTGATGAACAACCAGGTGTTAAAAATTTACTTGATCTTCTAATAGCTATTAATGGTTCAAGTGCAGAAGAACTTGTAGCTTACTATAAAGATAAAGGCTATGCTGATTTAAAGAAAGATGTTGCTGATGCTATAGTTAGCGAATTGGAACCAATTCAAAATAAGGTTAAAGAAATCCTTAAAGATAAAAAAGCATTAGAAGATATCTACAAACTAGGTGCTGAAAAAGCAAACTATATTTCAATGAAAACACTTAGAAAAATGCAAAAGAAGATTGGGTTTATTCCTAGAGGATAATTAAAAAAGTTGGATGAGTTAATTTCATCCAACTTTTTATATACCCGTATTAATTATTTTTTCCAATCTCTATTTGTTAAATATTGAATAAACGGTTCTCTAAGCTCTTCTCTCTTTAAGGCAAACTCAACAGTAGCTTGTAAGAAACCAAGCTTATCTCCTACGTCATATCTTCTTCCTTCAAAATTGTAAGCATACATAGCTTCATTTTCAATTAAAGTTTGCAATGCATCTGTAAGTTGGATTTCTCCCCCTTTACCTGGCTTTGTATTTTGTAATATATCAAATATTTGAGGAGTTATTATATACCTTCCTAAAATAGCAACATTGCTTGGTGCCTCATCTATAGCTGGCTTTTCAACTAATTTTTTTACTTTATAAACTCTATCTTCAATATGAATTCCATCTACTATACCATACTTACTTACATCTTCATGAGTTACAGTTTGAACTCCTAAAATAGATGTCTTGTATTCTTTATAACAATCCATTAATTGCTTTAAACAAGGAACTTCTGAATCTACTACATCATCACCTAATAATACTGCAAATGGCTCATTGCCAACGAAGGCTCTTGCGCATAATATTGCATGTCCTAATCCCTTAGGTTCTTTTTGTCTTATGTAGTGAATATCAACCATATCTGATATCCCTCTTACAAGTTCTAAAAGATCCTCTTTATGATTTTTCTCTAGTTCCATTTCTAGTTCTATTGATTTATCAAAGTGGTCTTCAATACATTTTTTATTTCTTCCAGTTATTATTAAAATTTCTTCAATTCCTGAAGCTACAGCTTCTTCAATAATGTATTGTATAGTTGGTTTATCAACTATTGGAAGCATTTCCTTAGGTTGAGCCTTTGTAGCTGGTAAAAACCTAGTTCCAAGCCCAGCTGCTGGTATAATAGCTTTTCTTACTTTCATATTTATCCCTCTCATTCACATATCTTTACATAATATTTATAATTAATTTTAGCATATTAATAAAAATAGTTCAATTTATAGCTTATATAAATTGAACTATTTTACAATTTTAATTAAATTTGCCAATATATATCTTTTATATATTAAATATTATTTTTTAATATATCTTTTAGGATACTAACTTCTAATTTAACATTTTTAAGGTATAAAAATAATTGCCTATCTAATACTTTTTATAAAATCTATAAATTTATTATGATCAATTGCAAAGTTACCAGAAACCTTACTGTTTTCTTTTAAACTTCTTGTAACAACGGCCCCAAGGCTGACACTTGAATTATTGCCAATTACAAGTCCATTTGAAACAGTTGCTCCTATTCCAAACCAACAATCATCTCCTATTATAGTTCTACCACCTATTGTTGTCTTAGATGTAATGAAACATCTCTTACCTACTTTTACAGCATGAGCTATATGAACAAGATTGTCTATTCTACTATACTCTCCTATTACAGTATTATCCCAAGGATAAATCGCTTTATCTATACAAGCAGAATATTGAATTTCGGCGTTTTCTTCAATTATTACTCCACCAATATGAGCAACTCCCATTGTTTTATTATCATATCTCTTAAATTCGTAGCCTTCTCCACCAATTACAGTATTAGCTCTAATTATGCAGTTATCCTTAATTGTAGTATGCTCACGAATAATTACATATTCTTCAATCACTACATTATTACCAATTTTAACATTCTTATTACTAATAATTGCAGTTGGAGAAATAACACAATTTTCTCCTATTTCAGTTTCAAAATCTTCTCTTTTATAATCTTTATTTTCAATTAACTTATTATGTAAATTGAAAAAATCTATTCTTGGAACCTCTGAAATTATGACACCAATTTCTTCTGGAATCTTGCTTGCCATTTCCTTTGTAGTAATAACACATGAAATACTTTTGCTTAATTGACTTAAAAATTTCTCACTTTCAATAAATGATAATAATTTTTCATTTGCTTCAGAAATATTTAATCCCAAAGATGAAAATTCTCCATCTCTAAAAAGTTCAAAATTACTATCTAAAGCTAAAATTCCACTTAGTAACATATAGCATCCTCCCTTAATTCTCTACTTTAATACTTTTTCATATAATTCTAGTAGCTTCTTTTCCTCTCTATCCCATGAAAAATTATTAATAAAGCTTTCTTTATTCTCTTTACCTATAATCTCTATTCTACTTCTATCCTCTGAGAAATATTCAATTCCTTCTTTAATACTATTAATATCTAAAGGATCCACATACTTTCCTACATTTCCGAAGAACTTTTTCCAGAATTCAAAATCAGATAATACTAATGGTTTTTCACAAGCCATATATTCAAGTACCTTTATTGGAATACTTTCTTTATAATTTTCAGTAGGATATAATGTGCACATTCCTAAATCTGCTGCTTTGATATATGAATAAACATCTTTAACGGGAAGTGATCCAAAATATTTACAATATTTATATCCTTCCAAACTCATACATTCTTCTTTTAGCTCTTCACTTTCAAAAGGGCCTAATATCCAAAGTTCAACTTTTCCTAAGAAAAGTTCTGTTACTTGTATAAGTTCCCTAATTCCTCTAATCTTAGTAATAGACCCAACATAAATTATAACAAACTTATCATCATCTTCTCTTTTTATTGGTTTTGCATTTTCTATTACGTCTCTTATTGCAAAATTCTTTACTGAAATACTATTTTTATTATCAAACTTAGCTGCTAATTCATCACTTGCTGCTATAATTGCATCAAAATTTTTGCTTCTATTTTTCTCGTAAAAATTATATCCTCTAGAAACTATTTTTCTTACCCACATAGGGCCTAAATAACTTTTAGCTAGAATTTGCTTTGGAACATCTTCATGAACATCATAAATTACTTTCTTTCCCTTTTTCTTTAATGCCATCCCTAATTTTATTAGTTCTGGATCGTGAAAATGATATAAATCTGCGTCTAATTCAATAGCTTTGTCTAAAGCTATTCTACTCTTTTTAAATAGTCTATGTAATCTACCAGTATTACTATGATCTAACGCTTTTATATTAGTTCCATATAAAGTTTTATCGTGATCTGAATTTATTATTAAAGAAACATCATAACCTGCTTTACTTAAACTCTGACACTCCTTTAAAAGTATTCTACTATCATTTTCTTTATGTGCAGTAGAAATATGACAAATTTTATTTTTCATTACTTATCTCCTCAAAAATAAATTTAATGCTTATCTTGAAATTTTTTTATTTTTTTCCTCTATTGTTTTACTTTTAAAAATATAAAAATTAAATATACCTAGTATAAATCCAATCCCATAAGATAAATGTAATATTGGGAAAGTAATAAATAGATATGGGAAGTGTTTAAAGCTTTTCTTCTTAGACATTTTAACGCTAAATAAACAATCTAAAATTAAATATAAAAGAATAGTAGCAAAATAACCTATTCTAATTAATTTAGAAAAAATACTAGCAACTCCACCAAACAATAAAAATAACACAAACATAAGTGGTATTAAATGTCTAATTGAAGCTGGCTTTTTATGTTTTTGTATTACTCTAACCTTCCAAAACCCATATTGATAGTATTGTCTCCATAATTTTTTAAAATCACCTCTACTATAATAAGTTGATTTAATCTTTGGAGTCAATAAAATCTTCTTCCCAGTCTTTTGAACTCTAAAGTTTAATTCATCATCTTGATTTCTTACTAACTCTTCATCAAAAGCTCCAATACCAAGAACAAACTCTCTATCGTAAGCTCCAAAGCCTACGGTATCAACATAACTTTCTTTATCTGCATATCTAAACAATGCATTTCCTACTCCAAAAGGACAACTCATTGCTTCTGCAATAGCTTCACCTTTTATACTATCATTAATAGTTGTTATAACTCCTCCAGCACAACCAACTTCTTTATTTTCTAGTGCTAAAACATTTTCTTTAACAAAATCCTTATCTGCATATGCATGTGCTCCAAATATTATTACAATATCAGATTTACTTTCCTTTATTCCAAGGTTCATCCCTGAAGGAGCTGAAAGCTTTTTATTATCTAAAATCCTAACAGAAGGATTCTCCTCTATTATTTCATTAATAATAGCTCTTGTATTATCTGTTGACATTCCATCAGCTATTAATATCTCAATTAATTCTTTAGGATAACTTTGATTTAATAAAGAATCTACGCATTTCTTTATATAATTTTCCTCATTCCTACATGGGATAACAATTGATACCGTCTTTTTCACAATTACAACTCCTATCAAACTTATTAGCTCTATAAACTATATTAATATTGCATCCATAAGATTATTTAACAATTAAATTATAAACATTTTCTAATTCTTTAACTATTACTTTTCTACTAAATCTATTTTTAATATATTCAGAAATTTCATTTCCATTAAATTTAGAATTATTGTTTATAATCTTTTCCATAGCATCATAAAGTTCATTTAATTTTCCAACATTAATCATATAACCAAGATTTTCATTAAAGAAATCTTCTGGTCCACCACACTTAGTTGCTATAATAGGTACCCCGCATGCTAATGCTTCTATATATACAACACCAAAAGTTTCATACATACTTGCCAATACAAAACAATCAGAATTTCCCATTACAGCTGGCAAATCTTCTCTTAAAACTTCTCCTAATAAATGAACATCTTCATTTAAATTATACTTGTCAATTAATTGTTGTATATTTGTTCTTTCTGGACCGTCTCCACCAATATATAGTTCTATATCATTATACTTTTCTTTAAGTTTATTAAAACCTTCAATAACAAGATCTATTCTTTTATTTTTCTTTAAATATGCTACTGTTACAAATCTAAACTTTTTTCTTTTATGCTCTTTATCAACTTTAAATCCATCTGTATTAACAATATTAGGTACAACTACTATATCATTATTAGTATAATTTTTCATTGAAGATTTAAGTTTTTCACCTACGCTTATTAATTTATCTGCATTATTATAAGCTACAGTTAAAACTTGTTTATTATAATCATTTAAAGAATTATTTAATATTGTAGATGAATGTTCTGTTATAACATATGGAATAGAATATTTATCTTTAATAACTTTCGCTGCTAAACCTCCATATAAACCACAATGAACATGTATTACATCTGGTTTACCATACATTTTTACGTACTTTTCATATAAACTTAGTGTTTGCTTTACCCATAAGTTTACACCAAGAAAATTTCTCATCATCAATATATTCCAGCCATGTAATCTTACAGTATTTACACCTTCTTCATCATTAAATGTAATTTGAAAATGATTTTGTTTAAAATTTCTATAATTAATATTAGTCATTCTTCTTGTCTCACTATAAATTACACCTACTTTATGCCCTCCATCTTTTAAGGCAAGAGCTTGCTCTTTAAAAAATATACTTCTTAAAGGCTCTTCTTTAGTAGGATATCCAGAAGGTAATATCAAAATATGCATAAAAATCTCCTTAAAATTAATAAATATAATTTATTAATAATTATAACATATAGATAAGCTAAAACAATAAAGGAAATCTACAAATTTCTTAATAAATAGTTCTCTTATAAATAGATATCTATAAAATACCATGCACTTTTAATTGAATATTTTGTTGTATTATGATAATATAGAGCATAAGTATTTAACGTTTATTCAAAAAAATCGTTATTTACTTATTAATTTATTAACTTTTGTTATATTTTATGATATTATTAATTAAAGCATATATTAAATTTAAACGGAGGAAATTAAATAATGAAAAAAAGTACAAAAGATTCAATTGTTGTTGGTTTTGCTCTATTCTCGATGTTTTTCGGAGCAGGTAACTTAATTTTCCCTGCTTTCCTTGGAAATAAAATAGGAACTGAGTTCATTCTTGGAATTATTGGTTTTATATTCACAGGAGTAGGTTTACCTCTTTTAGCAATATTAGCGTGTTCTAAAGGAGATGGAACATTTAAGACTCTTTCAAGTAGGATAGGAGTTAAATTTTCAGTGATTTTTACAGCTATACTTTTTATAGCAATTGGTCCAATGCTTGCTATTCCTAGAACAGCAGCTACAACATTTGAGCTTACAATAAACCCATTTTTCCCTAGTATATCGCCATTTATAGCTATGGCAGTATATTTTATTATTAATTTATTTTTTGTTTTAAGTAGTACATCAATAATAGATGCAATCGGTAAATATTTAACACCAACATTATTGATACTTCTTGTATTCCTTATTATAAAAGGATTTATAAACCCTATAGGCTCTGTGGTAGAAACTAATGCTATAAATATATTTTCATCCTCATTATTAGAAGGATATCAAACTATGGATGCTATAGCAGCACTTTTATTTGCTGGGATTGTAACTACTTCTTTAAAAGACAAAGGATATAACTCAAAAGAAATGCCAAGTATGATTTTAAAATCAAGTACTGTTGCTGTTGTAGGCCTTGCTTTTATATATGGAGGTTTAACATACATAGGTGCGCAAACAGTTAACCTAGCACCAGCTGATATCGGAAAAACAGGACTTTTAATATTAATATCCAAAAGTATTTTAGGTAATATTGGTCCTGTAATAATTGGACTTGCTATGGGACTTGCTTGCTTAACAACTTCTATTGGTTTATTAACTGCAGGAGCTAATTTCTTCGAAAAAATATCAAACGGAAAATTGCCATTTAAGGTCAATGCAGTAGTTTTATCTATTATTAGTTTAGGTCTTGCCACTTTAGGTGTTGATAATATAGTAGTTTTATCTGTACCAATTCTTAATATTTTATATCCAGTTTCAATTACATTAATTGCAACTACTCTTTTATCTAAGGTATTAACAAATCTAAATGCTATAAGAGTTGGAGTTTATACTTCATTAGTATTTGGAATTTTATTTGCAATACCAGGAATAAACTTAAATTTTATTCCTCTAGCAAGTGTAGGATTTGGTTGGGTTATCCCAACAGTAATTTCAATTATAATAGGATATATTATATTTAATCCTAAGGAAAGTGAAGTTCCTCAACTTGATTAGTAAGTTAAAGTAAACTATGTAACTAAAGATTATATTATATAATTTAAAACATTTCTAAATAATAATTAAAATATAAAAATAGCTGTATTATTAATATTAATACAGCTATTTTTTATATTTAATCTACCATGTGTTTATTTTTCTTTTATTAAACTAACCTATACTACATTCTTAATATAAGCCTTATATTTTTTTATAATAAAAATTTTCATAAATTTGCTCTTTTATTACTTTAAAAATAATACTTGTCTTTTTTTATCTTTTGAAATTTCTTTAATGACAAGTTAACAAAAAATGATATCATTATTGTTATTACTAATATAATAAAGAACAAATGTGATTCACTCATTGTATAATTAAAATAAAATTTATTAATTAAATTACTCAATATAGGAGCTAATATAATCCCTGGAAAAGTTATTAACATAAACTTAGCAATTTTTCTAGGAAGATCAAAAATTATACCTTCATTCATATTTTCTACTAACATTTTATTAGTTAGTTTTTTAGCTCTAATTATTATCACTATTCCTGTAATTATAAAAAATATTGATATGCATGCAATTTGTAAATTACTTATTTCATTTATAGTAGAATATACACCTAAATATTCCATTATTCTATTATATATGTATCTAAGTCCCCTCTCACCATCGTACAAATAAATATATCGACTTACTTCAAAATTAATTAATACAGAAAACATATATATGATAATAAATATTAGTGATCCAAATAAATAGTATATATTAGAAAAAATAGAATCTAACAAAGCTAATCCGCCTATAGTAATTGTAGATATACTAACTATTCTAATTAAATCAATTATTATAACTTCTTTAAAATTCCCTATATAATTTATTATTTCAATATTTTGAAAAGCTTCTTGTCCAACTATAATTAAATAACTTAATAAATAAAAAAGAGCCGACATAACTACTATTATAAATTCTCTACTTCTTATATCAATTCTTGAAAAAGGACCAGATAATAAAGTTGACCACTTTTTTCGTTTAAAAATACCTACTGATATTACATATACTATTATTAAATATAATATTAATATCACAACACCATTAAAAGGCAAAATAAATAATTTGTGATACTTGCCATATAGCATATCCCTTATTTCCCAATCAAAATATTGACTTAGACTAATTTTATTAAATAAAGTTACTCCTATATAAGCTATCATTAATGGAAGTATTATTTTGTTATCTCCTTGATAAAATAAACTTTTATTCAAATATTTCTTCATAATCACACTTCCCTTCTAGCCTATGTATAAATACTTCTTCAAGACTTAAATTTATTTCCTCCATAAACAATGGTTTAAACTTATTCAATCTTTCTTTAAAACCATCATCATATCTTTCAGTTATAATAGTAAATACTCTTCCAACTTGAGAAATGCTAAATATACCATCTATATTTAAATCCTCTTCATATACTGGCATATCAAATGCAACTTGTATCTTTTTAATATTGCGTTTTATATTTTCTAAAGAATTATGATATTCTATTTTCCCATCATTAAGTATAAGTATTTCGTCACATATTCTTTCAAGTTCTCCTAAATTATGTGAACTTATTATAACTGACTTTTCCTTAGTATATACTTCATTCATTATTATTTTTAGAACTTTTTCCTTTAATATTGGATCCAATCCTGATGTAGGTTCATCTAATACTAACAATTCACAATTTAATGAAAAGGCAATCATTAAATTCACCCTCATTTTCATTCCTTTTGATAATTGTAAAAACCTTTTATTTAGAGGAATTTTAAAAATTTTATTAATCTTATAAAACTTATCTTCATCAAAATTAGGATATATACTTTTGTAGTAATTCAATATTTCTTTTAATGTTATTAAATAAAAACTACTATGCTCATCAGGAACAAAGGCTATTTTTCTCTTCACTTCTGGATTATCATAAATTTCTTCTCCATCAAAGAGCACATCACCAGATGTACCTTTATAAATACCAACCAGTCCTCTAATTAGAGAAGTCTTTCCTACTCCACTTGGCCCAATAATACCTAATATCTTTCCTCTCTCTAAAGAAAAACTTATATTATCTAATATCTTACTATCTCCATACTTTAAGGAATAGTTCTTTAATTCTATCATTCTATATTCCTCCTCTTATTTCCTTAAAACCTTCATCTAATAATAAAATTAAATCATTTTCCTCAAGTCCTAAATAATTTGCTTCTAATATTAATCTTTTAAAATCTAAAATTAATTTACTTACCTTTTCCTCTGACACTACTTTTCTGTAATTACCAGATACAAAAGTTCCCTTCCCTTTTATAGTTTCTACAACATTTTGTTTTTCAAGCTCTATATAAGCCTTACTTACTGTATTAGGATTTATAGTTAAAATAATAGCCAACTCTCTTACAGAAGGTAATTTATCGCCAGCTTTTATTACATTTTTCAATATTAGCTCCTTAATCCCAATTATAATTTGTTCATAAATAGGTGTACTACTTCTTGAGTCAATTATTACCATAAGCTCACCTCTTCTAAAAGATTATTTATACATTATGTCGTAGTAATCAACAACATATCCTTCCCCTTCATCAACTACTACTAAATATATTTCCACTGGAGTTTCTTCAATATCCTCAACTTTAGTTTCTTTCATATAATTAACTTTATCTACAGTTCCATCTTCTTTTACATAATTTTTATCTATATTAAAATTGTATGAAGCTAATGCATCTAACTTATACACTCTAATTTCACTTGGACTTTTATAATTCCTCATTTCTTTAAAAGAATCTTCATAATTCATTTTTAAATTTTTTAAATCATCTAAATTTACTTCTTCTAACTCATAGCTATGAACTACAGGTACTTGTTCATTTATATACTTGTTGTTTATATTACCTTCTCCTAAATATAATCTATATCTTTTAGATAAACTTTCTAAAAATTCATTTGGAGTTACTTGATAGTAAACATTTTTTGATTTTACTTCTTCATAACTATTAATATAACCAATAAACTTTACTATTGCTTCCTCTGGAGTATTGTATATTTCTTGCTTTTCATATACATTTGTTCTGTTTCCTAACGATGTAACTATAAGAAAAATAATTATAATACCACTAAAGGCTAAAAGTGTAGATTTCTTCATATAAAATCCCCCTATTTTTCAAACTTTATCCTATATTGTAAAGCTATTTTTCAATTATTATTTAAAATTGACTACAATTTATTTTTCATACGAAACTTTACACTATCTTTTGATTAATAAATCATATTGTAGTTACTTTTTTTATATATAAAGTAACTACTAAATTTGCTAAAATAAAAAAATACTAAGTGTATTACTTAACATAGTACACTTAGTATTATATGGAATATATTTTATTTTAACAATTAATATTTTCTTAATATGTGAATATTAATCTTAAAGTTTTCTTAATAGTATTTTTTTATATTCAGATACAGCTACTTCTAGGACTCTTGACAACTTTGTTTAATTGACATAAGAAAACCTGATACGTATAATATAAAATATTGAATATATTTAAATAAAGAGATAAAAATAAAACTATCAATAGATATCATTTAAAGGAGATTAATCTATATGAATACAATAAAACAACAAATCCTAAATAAAAACAATATAATTTATTCACTTATTACCTTAATGATGTTATCTACAATATCTATAATCTCTCCAATTACCACTGAGTTTAATGTAGTAATATTACTATGGGGAGCATTATATTTTGTAAATGATTTTTTCAAAGAGAAAACTTTTTATAAATCTAGGTATTCAAAAATACTAATAATTTATATGATAATATTTTTTATAGGTATATTAATTAATTACAAAAATAATTTAATTGGAAATATAAAAACATTTTCATATACTGGATTTTTTTTATTTGTTGTATATTCTTACAAAAAAGATTTTAATAAGAAATCTATTCACAAAGAGTTATATAACATAAATAGCATAATAATAATAATTAGTTCCATTGTATCTTTTGCATCACTACTGACATTTATATTTTTTATTCAATTTTCATATAATAATATTCCTCAGGGCTTTGTTTATCCTAACTCACCTGCTTTATGGGGATTTTATGGCAATCCAAACTCCGGAGGTATGGTTGCAGTTATTTCAATTATAGTTACAATCTTTAATATATATTTATATAAAAACTTAAAAGATAAAAGCTCTAGCCTAACAAGAAAAATATATTATTACTTTAACATAATAGTTCAATTTTTATATTTGATATTATGTAACTCTAGAGGTGCTGTAGTTTCTCTATTAGCTTTTATAATTTTTGCATCATTTTATTTATCATTTATTTTCTTTAAAGAAAATAAAAAAATGGTAAATATTAAATCAATAATAATTTCTTTATTATTAACATGTATTATTTCTTTTGTATATACTTATACTATTCCTACATTAAAAAAGGGATTAGCTTATATTCCTAAAACAATAGATAAATTAATAAATTCAGAAAATAATGATGTAGGCATAATCGAAACAGACAGTGATAATGAAGTTATAGAGCTAGATCGTAACATTGAAAGTGGACATGTTTCAACAGGAAGAGCCGAAATCTGGACTTATGGCTTAAATACATTAAAACTTAATCCTCTATTTGGTCATGGTCCAGATAACATAGGATTGGCTAAACAAAAAATATATCCTAATGATAAAAGCAGATATATGGTAACAAACAATATGCATAATGGATATTTACAAATACTTTTATCAAATGGAATACTTGGATTTTTAGCTTTTGCTTTATTCATTATTCTTATAGTAAAAGATACTCTAATTTCACTATTAAGTAATAAAATTACCTCCGATAAAAGTTTATATATTTTGTTGTTCTTTATTACAGGATTATTACTCTCAATTGCTGTTAACGGATTATTTGAAAATGTAATTTTACTTACTCAAAGTTATATAACGACTGTTTTATGGATTTATCTAAGCTATCTTTCTAGAAGATTAGATAAAGTAAAATAAATAGTATAAAAAAGTAGTATAAAAAACGTACTACTTTTTTTATTATAAATATAAAAATTTTAAACAACTTAATAATATAAAAAGCTCCATATCTTGAAATATGAAGCTTTATTTTTACTTTATTTCATATCTGAACTTGAAAAATTATTTAATGGGAAGTTTACAGGCATTCCTGTTTTTCTTGATTTATAAGCCGCTAAAATAATTGATAAAGGAACTATAGCATCTTCACCGCTTATATATGGCTTTCTATCTTCATTTATAGCATCTACAACATCTCTAAATAATGGAGTGTGTCCTTTTCCATATACGCTATCTATTTGAACTTGTAAGTCCTTCTTAGCAACATCTTCATCTTCGCCTTCAAATCTCCAAGTTTTAAGTTCATTCACAGCAAGGCCACCTATTACAACTGTTCCCTCTGTACCAAATACACTTAATGTTTCTTCTAAGTTCTTTGGATAAACGACTGCACTACCTTCTACAATTCCAATAGATCCATTTTTAAATCTAATAACTATGGCTCCAAAGTCTTCACCTTCTATAGGATTTCTAAAAGTATCACATTCTGCATATACTCTTTCAACCTCTGAGCCAATCATCCATTGTAATAAATCTATATTATGTATACATTGATTCATTAAAGTACCGCCATCTAAATCCCAAGTACCTCTCCATGGAGCTTGCTTATAATAATTGTCATCTCTTCTCCAAAGGACCCTAGCTGTACCATTCATTATTCTTCCTAGTTTTTTATCTTCTACAGCTTCTCTAAGCTTTTGTATTGGCTTATTAAATCTATTTTGATGAGCAACTGAAAGTTTAACATTATTTTTCTTTGCAACTTCAATCATTTCATTTGCATCACCTATTGACATTGCCATTGGTTTTTCAACTATTACGTGTTTACCTTTATTCATGCAATATATCGCAATTTCTGCATGATATCCACTTTCTGTTGCTATTGTAACAACATCAATATCTTCATTTTCAAGCATTACTTTATAGTCTTCATAAGCTCCAACTTTTAATGATGAATCATTCATCTTAGTTAAATATTCTTCCTTTTTAGCTTCTGCAAGATTAAGTTTTACATCACACGTTGCTACTAATTCTGCAACATCTTTATTTTCAACTAACCCTTCTACATGCTTATATGAAATTCTTCCACAACCTATAATTGCAAATTTTAGCTTTTTCATTTATTTAACCACCTTTATAAACATTTTATTATTGTTTTAAAAATTAAAGAAATATCAAAAATCAAATTACTTTTTTCAATATATTCTAAATTTAACTTAAGCTTATCTTTCATAATTACATTTATATAATATTCTTCTGGATTATCTACATTACCTAAAATATCATTTTCATCTTTATATCTTAAAGATGCTAAATCAGTTATACCAGGTCTAACCTCTAATACCCTTTTTTCTGACTCTGTATATAAATCAACATATTTAGGAACTTCTGGTCTTGGTCCAACTAAACTCATATCGCCCCTTAAAACATTAAACAATTGAGGAAGTTCATCTATTTTATATTTTCTTAAAAAGGCGCCTACTTTAGTAATTCTATTATCTTTTCCTACTGTTATTTGTTTTCCAATCTTTTCTGCATCACTTACCATTGTTCTAAACTTATAAATATAAAATGGCACTCCATTTTTCCCTATTCTCTTTTGCATAAATAGAATATTTCCTTTAGAATCTATTTTTATAGCTATTGCTACTATTAATAGTATTGGTGATAAGATTATTATCCCTAACAAAGAAGCTAAAAAATCAAATATTCTTTTTATAATCTCATTAATCTTTTTCATTTTTTCTCCCTTTACAATTAATCTGATGTTTCATTATTAGTTATTGCAACTTCATTCACTTCACTAGGCTCTTTATAAGTTGGTACTATTTGCTTTAACTTTTCTTTTACTTTTTCTTCATCGTTTTCTTCTAATATATCTTTTAAATCAAATAACTTCTTTCTTAAATTATCAATACTATCAAAGGTTGGTCTTCCTATATATATCTTTTTATGATTTGTATTTAAGAGTCCTTCTTCGCTCATTAATAATTCTTCATATAGCTTTTCTCCAGGTCTTAATCCAGTAACCTTTATCTTTATATCCCTATGTGGCTCTAATCCAGATAGCTTTATTAAATCTATTGCTAAATCATAAATTTTAACTGGTTCACCCATATCTAAAATAAAGACTTCTCCACCTTTAGCAAACCCACCTGCTTGAAGTACAAGTTGTGCAGCTTCAGGTATAAGCATGAAATATCTTGTTATATTCTTATGAGTTACAGTAACTGGACCACCATTTTTTATTTGCTTTTTAAACAAAGGTATTACAGAACCATTACTTCCTAATACATTTCCAAATCTAACTGCAACAAATTCAGTATTACTAATTGTATTATATGATTGTATTATCATTTCACATAATCTTTTTGTTGCTCCCATTATATTAGTAGGATTTACAGCTTTATCAGTAGAAATAAGAACAAACTTTTCAATCCCTTTTTCATGTGATATATCAACTAAATTTAATGTACCAAAAACATTGTTTTTAATTGCCTCTTTTGGGCTATCTTCCATAAGCGGAACATGCTTGTGAGCTGCTGCATGAAATACTACATTTATGTTGTACCTGTCAAATATTTCTCTTAACCTCTCCTTATCTCTTACAGATCCAATTAATACTTTTATGTTTAAGTTTGGATAATCATGTCTTAATTCATTTTGAATGTCATAAACAGTATTTTCGTATATATCAAAAAGAACTAAAAGTTTTGGTCCAAACTGAGCTATTTGCCTACATAATTCTGATCCTATTGACCCCCCAGCACCTGTGACTAAAACTACCTTATTGTTTAAATAATCAGAAATCCCCTTGTTATCTAAGACAACAGGGTCTCTTCCAAGTAAATCCTCAAGTTCAACATCTTTTATCTTATTAACCGTTGCTTCTCCTGATATAATTTCATAAATGCCTGGTATTATTTTTATTTTACAATTAGCTTTTTTACAAATATCTAAAATTTCTCTTTTATTTTCATTATCAATAGATGGAATAGCAATAATTATTGTATCTATTTCTCTTTCTTCTGCTAACCTTACTATATCCTTTCTTTTGCCTTCTACCTTTACACCACTTATTCTTTTGCCTTGCTTAAAATCTGCATCATCAATTAAAAGAATTGGATTTAGCTTAAGATTTCTTCTTGCAAGCATTTCATTAATAATCATTGTCCCCGCTGAACCAGCACCAATAATCATTACTCTTTGCTGATCCTTTGCATACTTATAAGGAACATATAATAATGTTCTTCTATAAACTCTATATAACACCCTATATCCAAGAACAAAAATACATGTAATCATAGTACCAATAACACAAACATTTAATGGTATAGTAGCACCTATACTTCTAGTATACAATATAACTAAAGCTCCTGCTAAAATTCCTCCACCAGCACCTAGTAAAAATTCATCCGTTCCTGTTAGATGCCAAAGTGAGCTGTACATTTGAAATAAGGTGAAACACACTAAATATATTATTGTAACTACAACAACATCTTTTTGATATATAGTAGATATTTCAGTAAATCTTTCATAAAAAGTAATATTTATTGATAATAAATACGCCATATTTACCATAAAAATATCTATTAGTACTAATATAAAAGTTCTAAGCTTATTCATATTTTTTTCTCCCAACATTTATTTAAATAATTTCCAAACATCTCTTAACTTCTACAATTATACTACTAATAGCAATATATTGTCCATATTGCTAAGCTTTCGTTAACTTATTATTTATTTTTCCCTTTAAGAATTGATTTTATTATAGTAAAAATGTCTTTAATAACTTTTTTGTACATAAACAATACAACGGATGTACTTAATATAGTAAATACCAATATTATAGTATTAAACTTATAGATACTTGATATAGTAGCTAAAATATAAACAGAAATAACACTTACAAAAAACTTAGCATATTTAACTTCTACCTTGTATAATTTATTACCAAAATAACTTCTAGTTACAAAAAATACAACGTAAGCTAATCCTGTTGAAATAGCTGCACCTTTTGATCCTAAATGAGGAACTAGAATTAAATTTCCTATTATATTTGCAATTGCAGATGCTACTGCTATGTAAATATGATATTTAGTCTTCTTCTTAAAATTAATTCCTAAAACAGTTGTTTCAGATATTGTGTACATAATTGGCATTAAAACTAAGAATGGGAATATAAATTGAGCTCCTTCATACTTTTTGCCTAGTATTATTATTAATAAATCCTTTGTAGCTATTAAACCTATGGCTATAATAAGCATAAAGAATGATACAATTTCATTAATATTACTAAAAAACTTTCTATCCTCAGGATTATTATGATATTTATCATAAGCAACTGGGACCCAAAAAGTAGTAAAAGCTCCCTGTACAGTATTTAATATAGAAATTATGTACATTGCTCCACCATATAGTCCAAGTTGAGTATAATCGCTAAAAAGTTGAATTGATATCCTATCGATAGATTGAAACACCCAAGTTATAGCCATTGAAAAAATAAATGGTGTTCCGTATTTAATTAATTCTTTAGTAGATGTTCTTACTTCAACCCCTTTTCCCAAACTAACCCAATCTTTTCTTTCTATTAAAACTGCCATTATTACCATAACTAAATTTCCTAAAACAGTCGCTAAAACTAAAGTCATGTAGTTATTTCTAAACACATAAAATAATGATACAATAAAAATAATAAATGCTACTTTATTAATAACACCAAACATTGAATATGACTTAGCCTTTTGCTTCATTCTAACATTAATCATTGCAAAATTACTTATTATGCTAACAAAGCTATGAAATGCAAATAAAAATACTAAGAAAAAAGAAGTTTCTTCAACCATATAATTTGAAACTTGTTTGTAAAATATTAAAAGTATTGCACCTAAACAAAAGTTTAATATTATTGGAACCTTTACAGCTCTTCTTAATAAAGCTCCTCTTTCTTTTTCTTCATTAAAATATCTTATATATGCTTGATCTAAGCCCATAGTTAAAATAAGAACTATCAAGCTAGTATAAGTTATGAATATATCAGCTCTTCCTTTTTCATAAGGCTCAATCATCCTTGAAACAATTGGTGTCGAAACAAGGCCTAAAATCATAACTAAGCCATTTCCTATTGCAAATTCTATAAATTTTTTAAATAATCCACTCATTTATTCACCTATCAAATTATAATTTTTTCATTTTTATATAATTATAGCATATGATGTCTAATTAACAATAAAGAAACCTTATACTTTTCTTAAGATTTCTTTACATATATCGACTAAAATATGTATTTGTTATATAATTAACTATAATATATATTCCATTTTTAGGAGGATTTAATATGAAAGTAATTGTATCCCATGATGTTGATAATTTAACTAGAAAGGAGCATAAGAAAGATTTAATAGTTATTAAAATGATTATTCGTGCATTTCTGGAATTGTTTCTCTTTAGAATAAATCTATCGACATTTCTTTCTAGACTAAATTGCATAATTAAAAATAATTTCACAAACATAGACAAGCTAGTTCAATTTGATGTAACATACAATACAAAGGCTACTTACTTTTTTGCTACTTCAAACGATAATACACTTGCTTATAAAGCTGAAGCTGCTAAAGAACATATCCGATATATATTAAAAAATAATTTAAATGTTGGACTACATGGAATAGCTTATAATGATTTTAATAAAATGAAAAATGAGTATGATAAATTTAATTTACTTCACAACACTAAAAATATTGGAATAAGAATGCATTACTTAAGAAGAGATAGCAATACTTTTTCTTTTATGAAAGATATAGGTTATAGTTTTGATACAACAGAATATTCTAAGGAGTTAAAACAACCTTACATAACAGAAGAAGGGTTAATTGAAATTCCTTTTCATATAATGGATAGCTATTTATTTCAAGAAAATGGTCTTCAAAAATATAATTTAAAATATGCAATAGATTTTACAAAAAAGATAATAGATTCAAACTACGATAAAGATATTATTTTTAATATAAACTTACACCAAGAATATTTCTCAAATGGATGGAAAGATTGGAAAGATTGGTATATATGGCTTGTTACTTATTGCAATAGTAAAAAAATAGACTTTATTAGTTATCAGGAGGTAGTAAATGAACTTACAGATAAATCAGATAGATACAAAGAACATAGAGTTACTAGATAAATGGAATAAATTTGTTGATGAATCTCCAGAAGGAACATTTTATCATAAAAGCTATTGGCTACTTAACAATATAGGATCAAGCTTTAAAAGTGCTCAGCAATATAAACTATATTATTTATCCGATGCAAATAAAAATTGGGTAGCAGCATTTTATATTCCTACATCTAAGAAGCTTGGAATGAACTTTGTTGTTATGCCTCATATGACACCTTTTAGCGGCGTTATGATATCTCCTACAATTCACAAATTAACTATTTCTAAAAGAATCTCAAATATAAAAGAGATAAATGAGATATTTATAAACGAATTAAAAAAAGAAAAACTACTTTACTATAGTTTTTCACCAGAACATACAGACATACAACCATTTATATGGAATAAATATGTTACTTCAGTAAGATATACCTATAGAGTAAATTTAGTAGATGAAAAAACTCTTTGGAGCAATCTTCAAGAAAAAACCTCAGTAAATAAGGGTAATAAAAGCAACGTAACAGTTAGATGGGGTTTTAACGAGTATTTAGATACTTACTTTGAACTAAACGATAAAAGCTTTAGTAGTCAAAATATAAATAACTTTGATAATGATCTCACTAAAAAATTATTAATTGAATTAAATAAAAATAATAATTGTATTATAGGTATTATATTCGATGAAAATAACAAAGCAATTGGTGGATGCGTTTTAGCTTATGATAATAAAAGAGCTTATTATATAATGGGTGGAATCTCTAGAGAAAATAACTTCGGAATGTCTTATTTACTTTGGCAAGCTATTTTATATACTAAAAATACATTAAAGCTTCCTGTATTTGATTTTGAAGGATCTATGATACCATCAATTGAAAAATACTTTAGAAAATTTGGTGGAGAATTAACTCCTTATTACTCATTAAATAGCTTGTTACTTACTATTAAAAATCATATATAATAAATAACCTGCCTAAAATAATAAATTTTTAAAATACAAATTTGTTATTTTAGAAATTATATACTTTTTAATTAAATAAATAACGCCCAATAAGAATAAAAATTCTTATTGGGTATTATTTATTTTGGAATTCTCAAAAATAATCAGCTAATTAAATTTTTGAGAATTCCACTTTATTTTATAATATTTATACCTAAATTATATAGTACACTATCACTTATAATAGCTCTACTTCCTAAAACATATATGTTTTGTAAATTAGGTCTTACTGATGTCATAAGCTCCTTTACATCTGGTTCTGCAGAATTAAGATTTGATAATACAACAAATCCAGAATTCTTTCCAGCAAGCGCAGATACAGATAACGCATCAGGGAAGTCTAATCCAGATGCTATATACATATTACTAAGATCTAAACTAGATTTGAACTTATTAAAGATATTCTTATTTGTTTCGTATCTATTCTTACCACCAAGCCTTTCAACATTTGAAAGCTTACTAGCAACATTATCAGATACGGCACCACTTGAACCTATAACATAAGATTTACTTATATTTAATCCATTTAAATGATTTAACACCTCACTAGGAAGTTGATTCTTTTCTGTTAGTAATATAGGCATATTTCTTATTGCTGCAATTGATGATATTGATAATCCATCAGCAAAGTCTAATCCACTTACTACCGCAACCTCACCAGAACTATTTCCTAATTCTTTTGATATTTGAACTGAAGTTTCATATCTATTCTTTCCACCAAGTCTTTTGCTACTTATACCTTGTGATGAAAGTTCACTTTCAAATGATGAAGGTATAACGCCAGTTCCACCTACTAAAAATACATTCTTTACACCTTTAGATTTTAATAAATTTAAAAGATTAGGTTGATTCATTAAAGAAGTATTTTCAGCTAATACTATAGGTGCATTATACTTAGTAGCTAAAGGGGTTGCACACAAAGCATCTGGATAATCTAAACCTGGAGCTATAACAGCATATTCTGAACTACTCCATCCATTCCTAAATAATTCATAAGATGTTTCATATCTGTTATTTCCATATATTCTATTAGCTACCAATGGATTGCTATTATATAAATAATCTAATGCTCCATCTAACATAGCATTTATAAGTTTTTCTTGATAGTCCCAATTTTTTAAATTACCAGCCTCGTTTACATTTGTTAAAAACCCACATTCTACTAAACTTGCTGGCATATTAGTTTCTCTAACTACATGGAAATCCTCCCATTTGGCTCCCCTGTTTACAGCACCAGTATAACTAATTAATTTACTTTGAATTTTTTCTGCTAAAGGCTTGTCTATATCTTTCTTATAAAATGTTTCTATTCCTGATGCACTTGTAGCTCCTGCAGAATTTATATGTATTGAAATAAAAATATCTGGATTTACATTATTAGCTCCCCTACTTCTATCTTCTAAAGATACATATACATCTGAGGTTCTACTCATTATTACCTTTATTCCATTTGCCTCAAGTTTTTCTTTAAGCCTAAGTCCATAATTTAAAACTATATCCTTTTCTACTATTCCATTACCTTGAGCACCAGGATCATATCCCCCATGACCAGGATCAATATAAACAACATATTGTGAATTTGCTCTTGATTCTAAATTATTTATAGATTTTACATTTGCACTTTCCATCGAAACATATACTTCTTTTATATAATACGTTTCACCCTTCTTTCCAATGATAAAGGTTGTACCTTCTTCTACCCCAGTTAACTTATTATTTTCTACGTTGACAATTTCTTCATTTTCAGAGTTCCATATTACTTCTTGATACTTCTCAGAATCAGTAAGATCGATTTCTTCACCAACGTAAACATACAAACCATCTTCAAATTTTACATTTGCTTCCCCATATTTAGAAACTATTTCCTTCAATTCTTGTTCAACCATTTTAGAACTATTTTCGTATGCATGTGCTTTTATGTCAAATAAAGGTAAAGCAAGATTGAAAATTAATGCAAATACTACTATCAATCCTATAAATTTAAAATTTTTCTGTTTTCCCAAGATCCCCATCCTTTCTTTTCTTCATTTTTTTATTTATATTAAACTTTACATAATATAATTATATATTATATCAAAAAATTCTTCAAGAAAGCTATGTTATGATTCAAGGTAAATTTAGTAAAATTTATACAAATTTGATAAATTTATTTTTAATATGGTATAATTTGTATTATTTACTAGATTGGAGTATTAAAATGAAAAGAAATTTTTTAAAAACATTAGTTATCTCATTATCTCTTTTATCTATTTCAACTTTTCTGTACAAGCTCTCTCCATAGATTATATAGCCGGGAGCACTAGATACGAATCAGCAGCGTTAATTTCTGATAAATTAAATTATTCTACATCTATATTAGTTAATGGATTGGCTTTAGTTTATGGTTTATCAGCAAGTAGGCTAAGTGGTAGCTTAAATGCTCCTATATTACTTACTGAAGTAAATAAGATACCTGATTCCACTTTAATAAGAATAGAAAATGTAAATACGGTATACTTAGTAGGTGGTGAAGGCGTTATCTCTAAAGATATAGAAGATAAACTAAAGAAATCTGGAAAAACTGTTATTAGATTAGGTGGAAAAGATAGGTTTTTAACTTCTTATTATGTTGCTAATGAAATTGAAAAAATTAAAAACATAGATGAAATCTAGTATGTAAACGGCCTAATAGGTGAAGCTGATGCTATGAGTATTGCTCCTGTTGCAGCCAAAACAGGTAATCCAGTAATTTTAACCGATGGAAAGACTACTGATTATAAAAGAAATATTAAATCATATGCAATTGGTGGAACTAGCGTACTAAATGAATCATTTGATAATTTTTCTGAAAGATTAAACGGAAAAATAGATTTGAAACTAATAAAAATGTTATAAATAAATTTTTTAGTGATAAAACTCATATGAACTTAAGTAAATCAGAAGAACTTATAGATGCATTAACATCCTCTGCGTTAAAACAACCAGTGGTATTAATAGATAAGAACTCTGATAAATCAGTTATAGCCGGAGCAAAGGTATTAACTTCCCTTGGCGATATAAATCAATCTGCTGTAAACCAGGCTAAAAGCTACTTATACTCTGAAAAAGTTGTCTTTTACTCTCAACATCAAGATGATGAAACAATTTTTGCCGGAAGCGCCATAGTAGATGCTATTCAAGCAGTTGGTCAAGAAAATGTATATGTTGTTCTTATAAGCGATAGTGATGAAAGTGGAGTATTTACTGATCCAAGATATAATAATCTTAGCCTTGAAAAAAAGACTTCCTTAAGAAACAACGAATTTAGAGCTGCTACTGCTCAATTAGGAGTACTAGAAAAAAACTTAGTATTCTTGAATCAATCCGAAAAAACTTAGATGAAAATCTAATTAAAAATACTGTTTTAGATTTTGACAGTAAATTTAGTAATGTTACTCACAGCTATAAATACGATTTACATGAACAACACTTAAAAACTGGTAATATATTATATGATTTATATAAATCAAATAAAATAAAAGATTGCAGATTCTTTGGAAGAAAAGAATTAATGCCTACAACTAATAATAAACTATTAATTCAAAGTATTTCAGATAATGAAATAGAAAAAAATAAAATTTTAAAGGCTTGCTTTGAATATAAGCTCGATAATAGAGATATGATTAGAGAAGGGATTGGATATAAATCTGTTTCATCCTTATTTGATCCTCTTACTTCTGATCCTTTTAATACATCATATTTGCATGAGCCAGGTCTTTAAATCATAATTATTTATTACATTTTGATACTTATATTGGAAGAAATTCTTACGTTATGATAAAATATTTTATTGAAAGGGAGTGTAGTCATGTCAGAACTTCAAAATAATAAATCTAAAAAAAGAAGAAAAAGAAAAAAGAAAAAATCTTTAGGTTTTAAAATTTTTATAGGATTTCTATGTGTTCTACTTGCAATCACAGTTGTTGGTGGGGGATATGTAATCGGCTTACTAAATAAAATGGATAACGTTGAATTAAACAAAGAAAACTTAGGTATCATAGAGGAAGAATTTAAAGAATATGATAATGTAAATAAAATTAAAAACATAGCTCTTTTTGGTATTGATGCAACAGAAGGTGAAACTGGTCGTTCAGATTCAATCATGATAGCTACATTAGATACTGTGCATAATAAATTAAAAATTACATCTGTTATGAGAGATTCTTATGTATATATCGATGGACATGGACAAGATAAAATAAATCACGCTTATGCATTTGGTGGTCCTGAATTAGCAATAAGAACACTAAATGAAAATTTTGGTTTAAACATAGAAGATTTTGTATCAGTTAACTTTTCATCATTGCCAAAAATCATAAATATTTTAGGTGGAATTGAACTTGAAATAACCGAAGAAGAACTTCAATATATTAATGATTATATTAATGATATTAATACAATAGATGGAACTTATTCTCCAAATATAACTTATGCTGGATTTCAGCATGTAGATGGTACTCAAGCTCTTGCATATTCAAGAATAAGATATACTAGCGGTGGTGATTATGAAAGAACACAAAGACATAGAACTGTTCTTGATGCTTTGTTTAATAAACTAACAAACACATCAGTTGCTTCATATAACTCACTATTAAATGAAGTATTACCTTATGTTCAAACAAACTTAAGTGCTGCTGATATTCTTTCACTTGGCACAAAAGTACTTGGAATAGGTAATAATTTAGAACAAGATAGATTCCCTAGAGATGGGTATGGTGAAGGAACTATGATTGATGGGGTTTATTATTTAACTTTTGATAAAGAAGCTACTGTTAAGCAGATGAGAGATTATATATTTAATGATATTAAGTAGATTAATATCATTAAATATTATAATATTTTCTATTTTATATATCATTTATAATTCTAATTATGATAATTATCTAACTTAAGCATGCTTAAAATAAATTCACATAGTAAATCCCAGTAGAATGCTGTTGTTTCTACTGGGATTTAAATAAATTTTCATCTATTATACTAAAAATACATAATTATCTTAAATGGTATTTTTCTATCTTATTTTTTTCACTTTAGATTTCCTTATATTATAAGCTTAATTATTTAGTTATTTATCTTAGATATAACAAATCTACTTTTTGAATTTTTAGGCTTATCAATTTTATTAACAATCTTAATATGAAAATTCATTTCATCAGCTACAATTTTTTCAAGTTCTCTTTTAAAAGCTTTACCATCTTCGCTACAATAATTTTCATCAGGAACTATAAGTATATCCACATTACTATAATCATTTTGTACTATTTGAACATCTTTAAAATTATCTATTTTATCTATTGCAAACTCTAAATTTGTCGGTGAATAATATTTGCCAGAACTAGTTACTAAAAAATCTCCTGCTCTTCCATCTATATCACTTATAAAAATATGTCCATTATTTTTTTCAAGTAATATACAACTATCTTTAGTATTATATCTTATAAGTGGAAACGCGTAGTTATTTATAGCTGTTCCTACTATATATCCTCTTTCATTATTTTCAACTGAATTTCCTGTTTCATCTAGCACTTCAGTTATTCCATATATTGGAACTTCTATATGCTTATTATTATCATAATAAAATAATGTAGTTCTTTCATTATGTCCATAATAATCTACTAATTTACATTTAAATGCTTTATTAATTAGCTTTCTTTGAAATACATACATTTTTTCAGATGAGCAAAATATATTTGAAACACTTTTTACCTTGCTATATAAATTATTCGTATCAACATATTTTGCAATTAAATATATTAATGAAGGATACGCTTGTATTATTTTAATTCTTTTTTCATATATCAAATTAATTATATTAGCTATTTTTTTATCATCAATATTAATTGGATTAACAATATAATACTTATTAAATGCATCGTATTTATATAGATCAAAATCATTATCAGTGTTCCCTCTTAATATTAAGCACGCTTCTTTTCCTACACCTTTATAACCAAATTTATTCCATATCCAATTATATACGGCCTTTTCTCTTTCATTTGTTATCTTAGTATTATAAAATCTCATTGGAGTAGAAGTCGTTCCCCCAGTATATGTCTCAAAAACTTTATTCTTGTTAATATTTTTATCTAGAAATTTATCAATATTAGACTTTACATCCTCTTTAGTTATAATAGGTAGCTTCTTTATATCATCTAAGGATTTTATACTGTTTATATCTATATTATTTTTATCATATAATTCCTTATAAAATTCTATATTTTCATATGCATGATTAATAATCTTTATAAATTCCTGCGTCTGAAAATCTAGTATTCTTCTTTCATCCCACTTTTCATATTCATTTAATATTCTAGAATACTCTCTATATTCTTTTGAATAAAACATATCTCTTGGTAAAAAAGAACATATTGTCTTTATAAAACTTTTAGCATTCATATCTTCTCTCCTATTCACCAATATAATTTTTATTTTTCATAAGTTTACCATAACCATTTGAGTATAAAGAATTATTATTAAATTGTTGAATAAACTTCTTATTACATTTATCAGAAATAATAATTCTATCTTCCAAAATATTAATTTTTCTCAAAACTATTATATTTCTATAATGTAAACTAACAGTCAAAGAATAATTCCCTATGTCTACTATACTACATTTAGTTTCATCCCTTAATGAAAATAAATTGTTAAATTTACATTGCTCCTCATTATCTACTAAAATATTATTATGGAATCTATTACTTCTAAAAATATTTCTTTTTTCTGGAAAAGCAGTATATAAATATGTACCTGGATCAGTTAAAATATCTATATTATTAATGACTAATTCAATACTTAATTTATCATTATGAGCATGACCACCATTTCCATTTTGTCCATTTTCTCCAAAATACATGGATAAATATATATCTTCAGATTTAAATATAACTAATCCAAAATTTTGATAAATATAGCTTTTAATTTTCTTTAAGTCTATCTTATCTAACTTATAGTCATTATAATAAAATGAATGCGTCTTCTCATACTTTAAATCTAAAAACTTTTTATTAGAAATCTCTATATCTTTATTTATGTTAAGTGAATGCAATAACTTTTTTTTATTACTTAACGTGTTTATAATTATATTCTCTAAGAAAAATTCTTTATTGTATTTATCAAACTCTTCATTTAAAAATAATCCACTAAATAAAGATATAAACGGCTTGTTATTCAATATATCTTCATCAAAATACATATCTTTTTCATAAATCCCATTATATTCTTTTAAGTTAGCATACATTTCTTTTATTTCATTTAATTTATACATATTTCCTACTGGAGTTAATTTAATAAATCTACCACTATCATTATCACCTATTTGAAGAATTCTACCATTTTGTTTAACTATATCACTCATAAATAATCCGATTTTAAAAAGCCTATCCAAATATAAATCTGGAAAGAAATCATTACTTTTTAAATTATACTTTTGTTTTGAAAAATTATTTAACCTTTTTATAATATGAGATTCATAATCCTTAAAGGCATTTTTCTTCTCAGTATTTAATACTCCATATAATAATGCTGTAGAGAAAATCATTATTTCACCACTTAGCCTATGATATGCTGTAGATCCCTCAAAATTCCCTCCATCTTCTAAAAATTGATAATCCATTTCATTTATTAATTCTTGTGTAGCAAATACTAGCCATGCATCAGTTTCTTTACTTCTATCTAAATATGCTGAAACAAATAGAAGACCTGCAATGTTTGCTAAATAATGATTTGCTCTATTTCCATAATCCCATTCTAAATTATTTATTATAAACTTTCCATGATCATATATACTTCTTGTAAATATTTTTTTAAATTCATCATTTAAAATATTATTTTTATCTATGCTTAGAATAATATCATATGCTAATAACCAATTGCTTACTCTAATAGCTACATCCATGGTACATGCCCAATTAACACCCATCCTCACTGGATTTGTTGCAATAAAATCTAATATTTGATTTTTAAATTCTAATATTAATCTTTCTCGCAAATCTATAAAGTTAACTGCTCCAATAGACATTTGAACTAAATGTTGCATTCTTGAAAGCTCCCAAGGTACTTTAATATCTGCACCTCTATCTTTTCCAATTTCTTGATCTTTGTACCATTTTCTCGAATCATATCTATATCCACTTTTAAAATCAAGTTGCCAGTCAATAAAAATATAGTCATCATCTATATTTTTCAGAATGCTTTTCGAATATTTCACATAAGGCTTTAAAATAATTTGCTTTAACCAATCACTATCATTAAAGTCAAGATTCAAATTCATGCGATATTTTTTACCTTCTACTCCTTGACATTTAGTATCATAGCTAACTTTGACAAGACCACTTCCTAGTAGATCAAATTCATGTTCTATAAAGTTTAAACATATTTCTCTCAAGTTATCGCATTTAATGTTCATATTAAAAATCTCTTCATTAATATATAACTTATTAATTAATACTTCTTTATTTCTAACTCTACTATCTTTCATCTTATCTATATTTCTATGAAAAAAATTACTTAATTCTCTATAAAGTTTATTAGTACCTCTAATGAATATTTCTTTAAAAGTAAAACTATTAAATTTGTCTACTATATACATTTTGACACCTTATATTTTCTTAATTTATTTTTAAATATTTTGATATTATTATCTAATTTCAATAATTTTAGCATTTTCTCTTTATAATTAACTTAATATCATCATAAGAAATTATTTTCATAACAGTAATAATTATAATATACAAAGCTAACATAATAATTCCTACAATACCATTCATTATAATATTATTGAATAAATTCGAAAGAGCTAGATATATAATATATATGCTTAAAGCTATACCGTCTATTATATAAGCAATCTTATAATTATACTTTACTTTATGAAACCTCTTTGAAATAATTGTATTAATTATATTTATTATCCAATATGAAATCAACGTTGCAACAGCAGCCCCATACATTCCGAACTTTGGTATAAATAAAATATTTAATACTATGTTTACTCCCCCACCTATTAACATAATAAAACTAGTTATATAAGTTTTATTTTTCAATTGAATTCCTAAAGAAAAAAATTCATTCTCTCCATATAAGAAATATGAATATAGTATCAATGGAACTAAATTAACTGCTATAAGATACTCATCAGATGATAATATTTTTATTAATATCTTACTATAAAATGATATACCTAAAATAATTAGGCATCCAATAACATGATAAGCTCTGAACATATTATTAAATTTTTCTTCAGAATTTTTCTCTTTCCATACTTGGAACTTAAATGTTGTAAATATAGACTTAAATGGATTTACAAAAATAGGATCTATTAGTGTTCCTATTTTATATCCCATAGAATAAATTCCTGTTTGCCCGAATCCCTTATAACCAGATAAAAAATACCTATCGGCTAAATCTAATATTGCTCCTGATAAATTGCATGGTATAAGGCCAAAACTAAACTTAAACATATTTTTAAACATACCTTTATCAAATTCAAATTTAAACCTACGTATTTGACTTAATATTAGATATATCAGTATAACTAAAGTTCCAAATATGTATCCTTTATACACTCCTATAATTCCCTCTTTTTTAACAACTACAAATACTATTACAAATACCATATTTAAAATCATCATTATTAACTCTATTATTACCATCTTCTGAGCTTCATAATTTAAGCTATAATCACACATTAATAAAGTAACAAATTGCGAAATTATTGATCTTAAAAATAATAATATTAATATCTCATAAGAATTACTAAAGTTAAATATAAATCCTGAAATATATTTACCGCCAAAAATAATGAAAACTAAATTAACTCCTGTAGCAATTAATGCAACTGTTATTGCTGTATTTCTAAGCCTATTTCGCTTATCATCTTCATATTCTCTATAGAATCTAATATATCCCGAATATATACTTAGAATTAGAAATGTACTTATAAAATTCATAGCAGTATCTACTAGAGATAACTGTCCAAATCCGCTTGTCCCCAATTCTCTTGTATAAATTGGTATCATTATAAACGAGACAGCCTTTGATAACAATTGACCAATTGTATATATAATTCCTACCTTCAAAAACTTTCCACTATTACTCATAGTAATATTCCCTATCCTTCAGTAATTTTTTATATAAATTTATAATTTTCACATCATTTTCTTCTTTCATTTTATAATCTTTTGAATTTTCATCTTGATTTTTTATAACTCTAATAAATTCTTCATATAAGCTTTTTATATTTCTATTTTCAAATATAAAAACATCTTTAGGTCTTATAACTGCATCACTTGCTAGACAAGGTATATTAAAATACAACGCCTCTCTAATAGAAACAGCATCCCCATCTGTATTGGTTGGTCTAATAAAAATATCGCTTCTTCTTAATATAGGATAAAACTCTGTATTTTCTACTTCGTACAGTAATATTCTTTCAGATAATTCATTATTAATGATGCTATTCTTTAAACCTTCATAATACTTTTTTTCTTTTTCAGTTTGCCTATCTTTTGCTAAAACACAAAATATTAAATTAATATTAGGATAATCGTACTTTATTAAACTCATCAATTCAATCAATATGTCTAACCCATAAAGATCTTCATTATTATTAAATGTTATTGCTCCATTTGCAGAAATTAAAAATTTACTTCTTTTCATAAAACTATACACATATTCAGGAATCTTATTTTCTTCATTTTCTTCTATAGTTGGATTTATATATGCAGGTATATGAAAAATAGGTTTTTTTACTCCCATTACTTTTAGATATTCACAATCATCTTTTTTAACACATATAATTGTATCAAAACTATTTAAAATATATTTCATAAAATATATTCTTTTCGCAAATAAATCTCTACTATTTCCATGAAGTGTTATAATGTTTATTTTTTTTCTTCCTACTGTATTATTTAATATGTAAACAAACTGCTTTCCCAAAATTCCACTTATATTATAATGTAGCACTCTAATATCTTTATTTTTTAAAATTTCTTTAAATAAAAATTTTATTTTTATTTGCTTAACTCCGTTACATGTAGAATCACTAAAAGTATTCCACACATAATTCTCTATTTTCAAATTATCTAATTTTAATTTTAGCCTTTTTATATAAATTGAAATACCTCCATAAGGTGGTGGATACGGTCCTATTTGTATAATCATTTATTTTCCTTTCTATATTTACTTCTTCATTATCTTTATTAGTAAATATGTTTTAATTACTTACTTAAGAATAAATAAAACGCATATTACAATATATATAGGATATAAAATTTTAAACCATTTATATAGTTTATTATATCCCTCTAAATTTTGCATTAATCCTAAAAATACAATAATTTGACTCCAGAACCAAGCAATATATAATCTCGGTATTATAGATGAGAATGTAAATACTACTATTCCGCTAGTTAATAGTGATAAAACTAATGTCATAACCACATATCTATAGTAATTAAAATTAACGCTATTTTTCTTTAAAAAAATAGCTATTAAACTTGGTAATGCAATTGCAATAATAAAAATATTTGATGTAGAATTCATAAAATTCCCTATATATCCTGAAAAATCAAAATTTCCTCTACCACCAAAAAATAAATGATAAAATAACCAAAATACAAATTTAAAAGGAGTTTCTAATTTTGACTCATCAAATCTAGGCAGCTCACTTCCAGCATTCATAATTAAATCTATTCCTAGAAATCCATATCCCATTTTTAAACATATAAAGCCTACTATTAATATTATTATACCTAGACTTAATATTATTTTTTTTAACCCTTTAATATCCTTATAACTTTTTATTTTTCCCCAATAGAAATAAACTACTAATGCTATGCTTAAAGCTATACCAATATAAACTCTCATATAAGTAAGCATAGCAATTATTAATATAAATTTAATTAATAACTTTCTAGTTAAAGAACACTCATACTCTATGATAATATATGTTGCATATAAT
This sequence comes from Clostridium mucosae, assembly GCF_024622765.1. Lineage (NCBI taxonomy): Bacteria > Bacillati > Bacillota > Clostridia > Eubacteriales > Clostridiaceae > Clostridium > Clostridium mucosae. The sequence goes on from NZ_JANKAF010000011.1 coordinate 63,148, forward strand.
ATTAAAAATAACATTAAATTATCTCTCAATAACGACATATTTACCAATAAATACCCAGGGAAAATATTCATAATTAATACACTTAGTCTTGAATATTTTAAATTTAATATTCTTAAAGAGATTTTATATAGAAAAAATATACTTGCTATAGAGAACTGTAATTTTATTAATATCATGAAATTTAAACTATCGCCAAAAATTATCCTTAATATAGCATTCCAAATAACAAAAAAATTATAAAACCCATAGAAATACGCAGTTTTACTTGAATTTCCGGATATCCAATTTATGAATTCATTTTTCCATATATAAATCATACCTTCTGATCCATAATAGTAATTGCTAGTATCATTATAAACAAATTCACCTATTTTACCTGTTATTAACCCATCATCAAACCCTAGTTTAATTGAAGAAAAATATCCCCAGTATATTAATATAATATTTAATAGTAATATTAAATATGATAATACTTTAAATCTTTTATCATCAATTTTAAATTTATTAATAAGAATTAATATCAGTACGCAATTTAATATGATACCAATAATATTTTGTATTAAATCACTTCTTAATATAATCGCTGCTACTAATAAAATACTATATATAGATAGTAAGTTCTTATTGTTATTTATAATATTATTTAATTTCGTTTTTTGTTTTAAATGTAGTATCATATTATCCATCGTTAAGTATCTTATATCCTTTCTTAATAATATCATTCAAATTTGATTTATTATTTATCTTTTGATAATGAATCAATTAAATTAATTATAAAATCATATCTTGCATCCCATGAATTCTTTGATGCAAAGTTTATATAATCATTCTTATTAGATTTATTTGATTTAATAATATTTTTTATTTCATTAATAAAATCTTCTCCGTCTTTAGCAACATATGCAGGAGAATTTAACCTTCTAACTTCTTTCATATTTGTAGAAACTACTGGAATTCCACATGCTAAATATTCGAATAATTTAATTGGATTTATTCTATCTGTAAAATCATTGTTTATAAAAGGTATTATCGCTACATCTGCATTTTTAATATATTTAGTAATTTCAGAATATGGCTTAGCTCCTAATACTTTCACATTAACATTTTCTTTAATCTTAGATAAATCTTTTTGCTCCTTACCTATTATATAAATATTTATATTAACCTCTTTAGCTAATCTATCAATTAGATCTGTATCAAACCACTCTCCAATAGCCCCTACATAAATGGCTTTTTTGCTATGATCATTTAAATATTCTTCTGGAATGGAATCATCTCCATTCATAAAATGACTTAATTCACATCCATTAGGTAATAATATTGCTTCTTTTCCTCTGGCTTCTACTTTTTTCATTAAATTTTTTGCTGTTACGCAAATTATATCAGCTTTATCAATAAGTGAATTTTCTATATCTACTATACTATCTGGAAACACCCCAAATTCAGTAAAATCATCTGGTATTCTAAAAACTAATGTTTTATACTTTATTATATTAGTCAACCAATATTGCTTAGGGTTAGAAATCCAAAGAATGTCTACTTCTAAAAACCCAATCTTATTAAACCATGTATCTATATCTTTCGAAATATATTTTTGATTATTTAAAACAATATTTTTTGATTTACAAAAAGGATATTTTCCATACAACCTATTACTTTTTACAGCAAAACCATAAATATTTTCTTCAAACTTATGTCTTTTAGGTGTAGATATTCTTACTCTTTCTTGATAGACATCTTTATGTTTAAAGTACATAAGCTTATTATATAAACAAGACATCCATAATACTTCATAACCATTCCTTGAAAAGCATCTCGCATAATGATAGTTTCCTAACTTATTACATGGATCATTATATTCCATAAAATCTGCAAAAATAATTTTCTTCATATTATTTTTTACCTACCTTCATTAATATCCTTCTTATAAACTTCATAATAGAAAAAACACATAAAAATATCAGTTTAAATATAGAGATTTTATTTTTCTCTGATATTCTATTTTCTTTATATAAAGTCAAAAAATTTCTTAACTCATATTTTTCTGTTAATAGTAAATTTGCTGATAAGCCTGAGCTACTTATCTCAGGCTTATATAATATAACTAAAGGTTCTAAAATCTTTGCGCCTTTATTATCTCTTAATATCTTTAGATATAACAATGTATCTTCGGCATATTTTTGATCTTCATTAAAATAATAATTTCCTTTTTCAATTACATCTTTACGGATTATTACTGATGGAGTACAAAATTGATTTTTTACTAATTTTGAATTAAAAGTTATTTCTTTTACTCCACCCTTCATATCACCTTTTACTAAAGTATTACTATTTCCACATACATAATGTCCACTTCCAAGAATGGCTATCTCCTGATTATTATCCATAATTTCAACTTGTTTTTCTAACTTAAACTTTTCCCAACTATCATCAGAATCTAAAAAAGCTATATACTCCCCAGTTGAATTATCTATTCCTATATTTCTTGCAATAGATGGTCCTAAATTTTTTTGCCTTATATTTTTCATTCTAATTTTATTATTTCTTTTAAATTCTTCTACAATATTATAACTATTATCTTTTGAACCATCATCTATAGTAATTATCTCAAAATCACTATAAGTTTGTTCAACAACAGATTTTAATGCCCTTTTAATAGTATTCTCGCTATTATAATAAGGAATTATTACACTCACTTTACACATATATATCCCTCTAATTATTTGTATAGTTATTATATATTTTTATTGTTTCATCAGCTATACTATCCCAACTATAATTATTCCTAGCAAATACCCCTGCATTCTTTCCGATAAACTCAAAATCTGATATATTATTAATTATATACATTAATTTAGAAGATAATTCCTTTTCATTAGAATGAGGAATCATAAATCCATTTTCTCCATCATTTATAATTTGAGGAAATCCCCCAACATCAGTAGCGATAATTATCTTATTACATGCCATTGCTTCCAAAGCCGATAAACTTACCGCTTCCATTATTGAAGGTAAAACTACAATATCTGAGCAATTTATTAAATCTGCCATTTCATCCGCCTTTACATTTCCTAGAAGATTTATATAACTATGTAAATTTTCAAAATTTATAATATCATCTATTTCCTTTTTATATTCTGGATAATCATTATAATCATTACCAACAAAAATAAAACTAACATTTTTCATCTCTGCCTTTTTAAGTAATGCTATAGCTTTGATTAAATAAATAACTCCTTTAGTTGGAGCCCACCTTCTCGGACATAGTACTGATATTTTATCTTTATCAATATTATATTTAATCTTTATTTTATCAATTTCCCATTTATCTTTTTCCTTAAAAACATCAAGATCTACACCATTTGGTATAAATTTAAATGTATTAGGATGTCTTATGTCATTAAAACTTGCTAATTCATCACTTGGAGCTATAATATAGCTAAATTGTTTTGTCAAAAATTTTATTATTATTTTGTTAAATGGTATTTTTCTTAAAAATAAATATTCACCTGTATGATTTGTAAAAATAATCTTATACTTTTTAGATATTTTCTTAGATAGCTTCATACTTGATATGAAATCATGCTGGTGAAATATAAAATTTTTAATATTATTTTTTTCTATATCTACTTCAATATATTTGTAAATATCTTCAGCAAAGTTATTATACATATATTTCCTTAAGTATCCATAAATAAAACTTAATTTGCCTCCATTGCTTTTTAGCTTAAGGTTATGATACTTTTTCTTATCTTTTTCATTCCCTACTCCAATATTATGTATTTCTATTCCATCTAAAATTTCTATATTTGACTTTTCCCCTAACACAGGATGTATTATCTTTACATCAAAACCTTTTTTTACTAAATTTTTACTTATAAAATAGATATGATTTTCTACTCCTCCTATTGAGGGAAAAAACATGCTAGAAATCATATATACAGTTTTTTTCAACTAATTACCTCCCCTCAATAATACTATATTTATATTTTATAAATAATTTTCCCAAAATTGATTATATTTTTAGTATCATATATTATTTTATCTTTTAATAATTCTTGCTTTTCAATTATTTCACTATGCGATACTAAAACCACTATAAGTTCAGTTTCATTAATAAACTCATTTAAGCTTGAACATTGATTATTAAATTTTTTTTCTTTTATTAATGGATCATACATCTTTATATTATCAATATTATACTTTTCACATATATCTAATAACTGTAACGTAGGACTTTCTCTCATATCATCGACATTTTCCTTATAAGTAATACCATATAGCCCCACTTTTGAATAGTCTTTAATTTTATTTACCTTCATTATTTCATGTATTCTTTCAAAAACATATTGTGGCATTCCATCATTTACTTCTCTTGCCCCTAAAACAACATTTACTATATCTGGATAATCACCGACTAAAAACCATGGATCAACAGATATACAATGACCTCCTACTCCTGGTCCTGGTTGAAGTATATTTACTCTTGGATGTTTATTAGCAATTCTAATTAACTCATATACATCCATCCCTTCTCTATTACACATTTTTGCTAATTCATTTGCAAATGCTATATTTATGTCTCTAAAAGTATTTTCTACTACTTTGCTCATTTCAGCAGTTTTGATATCTGTTAATACAATTTCTCCATTACAAAATGATTCATACCAAGATTTCACTTCATTTGCAATCTCATACGAATCTGCTCCAATAGTTCTTGAATTATTTTTTAATTCAGATATCATTTTCCCTGGTATTATTCTCTCTGGAGCATGAACTATATGTATATCCTCTCCAATAATGAATCCTTTTTCCTCTATTATAGGTCTAATAAAACTATCTATAGTTCCAGGAGATATTGTTGATTCTATAACAAGTATTGTTCCCTCTTCACATACCTCTAAAACTTTTTTAGTAGCTGCAACAACATATCTAGCATCAATTTTCTTGTTATCTTTTATATATGGAGTTGGAACTGTTATAATATATTTATCTGTATGTTCATACTCTGTACTAAATTTCACATTATTTTTTAACGCTTCTTTGAAAACGCCTTCTAATCCTTCTTCATCAAATGTAAGTTCACCATTATTTAAAGTGTCTACCAAGTTTTCATTTAAATCAGTTCCTACAACTCTCATTCCACTTGCTGCAAATATAAGTGTAGTAGGTAAACCTATATATCCCAATCCTATTATGTTTAAAGCTTTCATAATTATCCTCCTTAATAAAACTATAGTATACCTATTTATTATTTACTATAAATTGCTCTACATTATTATTAGCCTTTCCGAAATAATTCTCTATTATCTTTACTATTCTTTGTGAAGCTAAACCATCGCCATATGGATTAATAGACTTACTCATTGATTCATAATAATCCTTATTTCTTATCAATTCATTAGCCTCATTTATAATAACATGCTTATTAGTTCCAACAAGCTTAACTGTTCCTGCTTCTACTGCTTCTGGTCTTTCAGTTACTTCTCTTAACACTAATACCGGTTTCCCTAAATGAGGAGCTTCTTCCTGTAGTCCCCCTGAATCAGTCATCACCATAAAACACTTATTCATTAAATTATGAGTATCTTTAGTATCTAGTGGTGGTAATAAATATACTCCTTTAACTCCATCTAGATGACTTTCAACTACACTTTTCACTATAGGGTTTAAGTGTACTAAATATACTACTTCTACATCTGTATTTTTTTCTACTATTTTCTTTAAAGCTAAACAAATATTTTCTATTCCTTCTCCCCAATTTTCTCTTCTATGTGCAGTAACCATGATAACTTTTTTTTCTGTAAAATTTATGTTATTTAATGTATTAAAATTAAATTTATAATTTTCTTCAACCGTATGTTTCATTGCATCTATAACTGTATTTCCAGTTATTATTATTTCATCTTCTTTTATACCCTCTTTTAATAAATTTCTCTTTGACATTTCAGTAGGCGAAAAATGCAAGTCAGCTATTGCTCCAGTAAGCTTTCTATTCATTTCTTCTGGAAACGGGAAATATTTATCAAACGTCCTAAGTCCAGCTTCTACATGTCCTACTTTTATTTTCTTATAAAAAGCCGCTAAAGCTCCAGCAAAAGTTGTTGTTGTATCACCATGCACTAAAATCATATCAGGTTTAGCTTCTTCAAATATGCCTTCTAACCCCTCTAAAACTCTATTAGTTATTCCAGTTAAACTTTGCTTGTCTTTCATTATATTCATATCATATTTAACATTTATATCAAATAAGTCTAATACCTGATCCAACATCTCTCTATGTTGAGCTGTAACACATACACTAGATTCTATATAAGGACTCTTCTCTAATTCTTTAACTAACGGAGCCATTTTTATTGCTTCTGGTCTTGTCCCGAATATACTCATAACCTTTACCTTACTCATATTTTTCCTCCTAAACTTGAATAATATCTATTTTTATATAATATTAATTATTAAAACCTTAAAATAACTCTTATATATTATAAACTATTCTATCCACTCGAATTATTTATCTGCCATCTCCATGAATCTTTACACATTTCTTCTAGTGACTTTTCTGCAACCCATCCCAACTCTCTATTTGATTTACTTGAATCAGCATAACATATTGCTATATCCCCTTCTCTTCTATCCACAATTCTATAAGGAATCTGTATATTATTTACTTTTTCAAAAGTCTTGACTATTTCTAATACACTATATCCATTCCCTGTTCCAAGATTATATGTAAATATTCCAGATTTATTTTTCAAGCTTTCTAATGCCTTTATATGGCCCCTTGCAATATCTACAACATGGATAAAATCTCTTACCCCTGTTCCATCTTTAGTTTTATAATCATCTCCAAAAATTTCAAGTTCTTTCAATTCTCCTGCAGCTACCTTTGTAATATATGGCATCAAATTATTAGGTATTCCGTTAGGATTTTCTCCTATTTCTCCACTTTCGTGAGCTCCTATCGGGTTAAAATATCTTAAAATAGTAATCCCCCAACTACTATCTGCTTTATATGTATCTCTAAGTATATCTTCAATCATTAGTTTTGTTCTTCCATATGGATTTGTTACTGATAATGGAAAATCTTCTTTGATAGGCATACTTTTAGCATCCCCATAGACAGTAGCTGATGAACTAAATACAAATTTTTTCACTTTATATTTTTTCATTGCTTTTAAAACCACTAATGTACTAGTTATATTATTATGATAATACTCGATTGGCATAGTACAAGATTCACCAACTGCCTTAAATGCTGCAAAATGTATAATTGCCTCAATATCATTCTCCTTGAATATGCTTTCAACCGCTTGTTCATCTAATAAATCTATTTTATAAAACTTTGGTATCTTATTTGTTATTTTTTTTATTTTATCTAAAACATCTAATTTACTATTGTATAAATTATCAGCTATAACAACTTCATACCCATTGTTCAACAATTCTATGACAGTATGACTTCCTATATAACCAAGTCCACCAGTAACTAAAATCGCCATTATATCCCCTCCATTAATTAAAATTCAAAGTTTCTCCTAATTTATGCCGCGTTCTTATCTCCAAATAAAACAAAAAAAGTTTTAAATATGAGCTTAATATCAAGCCAAAAACTTCTTTCATTTACATACTTTACATCAAGCTTCATCCAATCTTCAAAATCTATATTATTTCTCCCCATAACTTGCCAATAACAAGTAAGTCCTGGTTTGACATTAAGTCTTTTTAACATCCATGTTTCAAATTCTTTAACTTCATTTGGAAGGCTTGGCCTAGGTCCAACTAAACTCATATCACCTTTTAAGACATTTACCAATTGTGGTAATTCATCTATACTTGTCTTTCTTATAAACTTACCGATCCTAGTTATTCTTGGATCATCTTTTATCTTAAACATAGGACCCGACATCTCATTTTGTTCTTTTAATTTTTCTTTTATTTCTTCTGCATTTACTACCATAGATCTAAGTTTGTACATATCAAACTCTTTTCCATCTTTACCAACTCTTTTTTGAGTAAATACAATTGGTCCTTTTGATTCAAATTTTATTAATATCCCAACTATTATTAATATAGGACTTAATAATACTAATCCAGTAAATGAACCTATTATATCAATTACCCTTTTTGATAATCGATATATTAATCTACTTTCTTTCTTCCCAACTTCTACATTAATATCTAAATTAATATTACTCAAAGCGTATCCCCCTAATAAATCCTTATGAAGTCCAACTATTATTTCTGCATATTTATCAATAATATTACAGAGATAATCATATTCTTGCATAAAACATTATATCATATATATGTATTAAAACAAAGAACTGTAAATATACATCAATTTCGTATAATCCCCATTTTTATAAGTTATCTTTCTTATTATTTTAAAATTTAAATTAAAATTATCATATATAAATATTAAAACTTTATTAATATTTACATATATTGTTTTTTTATTTAATTAATCATCATTTACATTTTCAAATTTTATAGTTTTATTTATTAATATTTATATAGTTAAATATTAATTTTTATAGAATTCAACAAAATAAAAACACTTATAATACCCCTTTTATAGTAATATTATAAATGTTTCCATTTTATTCTATTTCAATACATCTTTTAAAGAATTTATGTAATTAATAGAAACTCCTCCACCTATTTGCATTATTTCCTTACTTTTTCTTTTCTTAATAGCTATTTTTTGATCTATATCTAAATTTGTATCACACAAAACTATAGCGCCATTATTAATTGCTACTATTGGTCCTACAGATAAAGCATCAATCAGTTCTAAACCTTTTGAAGCATAAATTTTTGTTATTTCATTACCATAGAATTTATCTATTACTGCAGCATTAGTCTTATATCTATCCTTACCGCCTAGTCTATTTCCTCTAATATCTAATGCTGTAATTGAATTAATATCATTTAATAGTTTATCTGATATAACTCCATTTCCTCCAATTATGTATGCATTATTTAAACTTTCATTTTTTAACCAATCATAACTATTAGAAGTTAAAGAATTTGCTTCCGTTAACATTATCGGAATTCTATCTCTTCCTGCCACAGCTGCTATTGACATTGCATCTGCTTCTGCATATCCATTTGCTAATAATATATTTTCAATATCATAACAATTTGAATCTATATATTTTGCTATTTCTAAAGATGTTTCATATCTATTTTTTCCGCCTAATCTAATTATATTATTTATACCCAGTTTATTTAATTGCTCTTGTATATTTTTTGAAACAACTCCTTCTCCACCAGCAATAATAACTTTCTTTGTTCCAAGTCTTGTTATTTCATTCATTGTTTCAGTTGGAATATTATTATTTTGTACTAATAATATTGGTATTTTCAAATATGTAGCTAAAGGGGTAACAGCTAATCCATCTGCCAACTCTAATCCATTAACTATTACTACAGTATCTGATGAAGTAAAATTTGAACTACTAAGCATTGCAGCTGTATCATATCTATCATGTCCTATGATGCTAGTAAATTTCACTTCATTATTTTCTTTAGGAAAAGTAACTTTAAAGTTTATTTCATCTCCATTTGCACTACCTACTTCTGAAATTACAATTCCACTATTTTGTCCGTTATTAAAATATAAACTATTTGAAACAAATCCACTTATTAAATCATTATTTCCAATGCTTATCCTTCCTGATTCTTGTGAAAAAAATGAAGTTCTAGTATTTCCTGAAGCATATGTGCTATTAATATCCCCATCTCTAAACACATAAATATGGTCTGGATACCCATTCCTATTTCCTAAATACGGATCAACATCTTCATTTATTCTGTAAACTATAAGCCCTGATCCTGGCAATGTGCTGTCCCAATTTCCTGATTGCTTTCTAAACTCTACCATAAAATACTCTTTTTCTGATAAAGGTGATTTGATCTTAAATGCAACTACATCATTTTTATTGGAGCTTTGAGAAGACTTAACTGTATATGTTCCATCACTCTTAATTTCTCCGATATTTAAATTTAAATTACTATAAAGATTCCTTGTATATACTAATGGTAATTGCCCATATCCATCTGTATTAGCCATAACATCCCATTCTCCAACAGGATTTCCTCTATAGTAATATCTATATAAGTCTGGATAGTTAAATACATGTAAGAATTCATGTATTGCTACTTTAAGTAAACTTTTATTAAAAATATTATTTTCATTAGTACCTATATTTATCAAGTTATAGTTTCCTAATTTCTTTCCATTTAATGATGAATCGCCTAAATATTTAGTTTCATGTGGCCATAGCATATTATTTGAAACTGTGGCTCCTGTACATAAAAAAGTTACTACATCAATTTCTCCATCACCATTTTTATCTAACTCATTTGCTGGTACATTTATATTATTTTTAACTGAATCAAAAGCCCATCTTATGAAGGCCTGTTCTTCTTTGCTTCCTGCAATATATTTTTCATAATACTCTCTTGTTTCTGGAGCTTCAATTGATAGATATGTACCTTCTCCTTTTGGATAAAAATCACTATTTATATTTATTTCTCCATAAGTTAAATCATTTATATATGAATTTAATGATATAGAACCTGGATCTGAAACTTTATCATTATTGCTATCAATAAAATTATTATACGAATCATTTAACTGATTTGATTTTTCGGCATTAATAAATTCGCCTTCACCTTTAAATCTTATAATTACAACTATATTCTTTATTGTTTTTGTTGAACCATTAGACATTAATGACGTGTTAGAACTATCCAAATCGTCATTAATATTATCCACTCCAAGGCTAGTACCATTTTCTATCATATAATTATATATATTGTCATTTTCAGCTTTACTATCTGCCAATGGTTTCATTGATGGTATCAAAAGTAGTAAAGCTATTATTGTAGAAATTATTTTTTTCATTTTTCTCCCCCTCATTAAAATGTTCAATACTAATAATCATTTTATCATTTTTTACATTTAATATCAAATATAGATATTTTTATATACACACTCTTTATTTTGTTTCCAAAATTATCTTTATTTTGCTATAATATACCTATATTTTGAATTTGGAGGCTTATAAATGAAAAAAACATCAAAAAGAAAAATTGGACTCATATCTATACTTATAATAATACTACTAATAATTGGTTCAATATCATTTTATACATATTCTCTTTCAAGCAAAGTTGAAAGAGTTGAAGTTGATAGAAATGATGTAACTAATACTGGAAAGGAAGCCCCTAAAGAAGCTGATGATGTCATAACTATTGCATTGTTTGGTAGCGATTATTCCGAATACTATGATGTTAGTTCCGCAGATGCAACTATGATTTTATCTATTGACACTAAAAATAATAATATAAAACTTTGTTCTTTAATGCGCGATATCTATTTAGATTTACCTCAGGGTGGAAAAATGAATTTAAACTATACAATATTGGATGGCGGGCCAAGCTCTATATTGAAAGCCATAAACTATAACTTTAATTTGAAGATAGATAAGTTTGTTCAAGTAGATTTAAAAAGACTTCCTAAAATAATAGATGCACTTGGTGGAGTAGAAATTGAAATAACTCCCGATGAGCTTGAATATATTAATGGATACATAGACCATATAGATAAAAATAACGAAACAACTACAGAACATATATATAGCTCTGGAAAACAACTTTTAAATGGTACACAAGCTTCTGCTTACTGTAGAATCAGATATACAGATGGAAGAGATTTTAAAAGAACTGAACGCCAAAGGGATGTATTAAATGCTTTATTTGTTAAGTTCAAAGATATTAACTTAACGGAAGTTCCTGGGCTTATAAATAATATACTACCTCTTGTAACAACTAACCTTTCAAACTCTGAAATTATATCAATTTCAACTAAAGCTTTGGGTATGGGCTTAAATAATATAGAACAAGGAAGATTTCCTTCAGATGAAAATATAATAAGTGCAGGTTTCACTGATATGTATCATACTAATATAGATATTGAAGGTACAACTAAAGAACTTCATAAATTTATATTTTCAATAGAGTAATTAATTAGAATATATAGAGCCTTAATTAGAAATTGAATATTATAAAATAAAAAATTAAATGCAAAAAGATTGAGCCTCAGGAAAATTTCCCTGGGGCTCAATCTTTTTTCTAATTAATTATAATAAGTTAATCTCTAATCTAATCCAAAGCTTACTTTCTGGTATCTTTCTTCATCTTTCGAAATAAAGTATAAATCAAATTCATTTAAGTCTTTTATTTCTGAAGTCATAATGGAAAACTCAACATATTTTTGATTATCTATTTCATTTATTTTGCAATCTAGTATTCTATTGTTTATATAAGCATAAGTAAATAAAACATCTTCACTATCTAGCGGAATGGAAAAATTCGTTAAGTTTGTTCCTGACTTTTCAAAAATGCTATCAGATAATGTACTATTCTTTATTAAATTACTATTATTTATTAAATTACTATCATCTAAATTTATTTCACTCGAATTTTTATTATTACTGTAGTTACTTAAGTTATTTGACTTAGTAACTACAAAATTATCTTCTTTTAAATTTCCTTCATTTAAATATTGTTTTAAATTCTTTATATGAACTTTATCTTCCATTTCATCATCTGGGAAGTAAAAATCAAAATGAGTATATTCAGTTGATTCAAATAACACTATATCTGGATTAAATATATTTATATAGTATTCATAATCTAAAACATTTCTGTAGTTATGAATTTTCATAAGCTCTGAAAAGCTTTCTGTTAAAAACTTTTCTTTATTATCAAAATAGCTTCCTGCAAATATTAATATTCTTGGTGCATTTGGATTTGCTTCATTTTTATAATGTGTAAAGTTTCTAAAGCTTTCATGCCTTTTTATTTCATCTTCTAAATCTTCTATGTATATAGAATTATCTTTTATTAAACTATAATGAGTTGTTATTTCGTTTAGTTCAAAATCTGATGCAACAAGAGTATCATTTATATAATTTTGTGCTTTATAATTGTCTATATTAAAAGCTCCAACTCTATTATCTAATAAATTAAGCCTATCTAATATTGCTGATATACCAATTATTGCTCCTGTTTCATTCCAATGCCTTGCATCATATTCTTTATCAAAAAGCAATCCTCTGCTATCTACAATTTCATCTTTTGAATTATTATCAAATTTATACTCTAAATATCTATTAAGTTCATCCGATTCAAATAATTCTTCTGCTTTACTTAACCTACTTTGCTCCCCTAATCCATCTGACTCTTCTACTTTAATTAATTCATCTGTTCTATCAAGAAGTCCTTCTGCTTTAAGAGCTTCAATCTTTTCTATGTATATAGAATTAACATAACCTTTTTTTAATATATCTTCAGCTAAGTTCTTTTCCTTTGCTTCTCTTAAGGTTTCTAAATTATTCAAGTAGTTTATATCCTTTTCTTCTAAAAGCTCTAAAAAGTATTCTATATCTTTATTTTCATAATTATATCCCTTTGTTATATACTCTGGGTATATAAGTTCTTTTCTTGGCTCTACTGCATATAAAAACTTTATACCTCTATCCTTGCAGTAGTTTTGAAATTCCTTTATGAAGTCTGAATATATCTCCATAAACTCTGGAGCGAATTCATTTTCTTCTGCCTTAGACATTATAAATCTATTTTTCCCATACTCATATTTTGGATGTGTTATTTCATTGAAATACTTGTCCATAACCTTAGCATAAATATCCACCATTTCTGTTCTAAAGCCAATTCTATCATCAACATAGCTTTTTATATTATTAAATACATCTTCATTTGAAAATATATCTTCAAAGTTTAAAAGCATTCTATTATCTATTTTAGATATCTGATCTTTTTCTAAATTCATAGACATTACTGGTATCAAAATTACCAAAAAGAAAGCTCCTATTTTAATTAAATTATTTATTTTTATAAACTTCGAATTTTTATTGTTTGAGCTTTTTAATTTTATGTTTTTATTGAACAAATTCATATTCATCACCTCACTTCTAACTATTCACTTTAAAATTGAAAGTAAATAAACGGACTATATGTTGAATTGACCATAAATATTATTGATATAATAAATAATAAAGTTATCAAAATTGTTTTGATTAATTCAAACACTTTTATGTCTCTGTATCTGTTGAAGATATCTTTTAATATTGGTGTTGAAGCTATTATGCCAATAATGATTAATACTATAAGCTTTCTGCTTATAAAGTAAGTGTATTCAAATGTTATATTACTAAAAGTAGATAATCCAAACATTATGGATAAATATTTTAAGCCTTCTTCTAAAGTAGTTGCCTTAAATAAAACCCAACCAATTACTACAATAAATAAAGTAATTGGTACTTTTATATATGATGGTATTTTTTTGTACCATTCTTTATCTCTTATGAATCTTTCTATTATCATAAATAATCCATGCCATAAGCCCCAAATTACAAAGTTCCATGAAGCACCATGCCATAAACCAGTTACTAAAAAGACAACAAATAAATTGAAATATACATTTCCTCTTCTATTTCCACCTAGTGGTATGTACAGATATTCCTTAAACCAAGTTGATAAGGATATATGCCATCTTCTCCAAAATTCTGTAATTGACTTTGATATATATGGATAATTAAAGTTTTCTGGAAACTTAAATCCAAAGAAATATCCAAGACCAATTGCCATATCTGAATATCCTGAAAAATCAAAGTATATTTGTAGAGTATAACAAATAGCTCCTATCCAAGCTGTTATCATATCAATTCCTGATGAACTAGCTAAAAGAAAAATATTATCAGATATAGCTCCAAGCATGTCTGAAATTATAATCTTCTTTCCAAGTCCTATTACGAACCTATTTATTCCATAGCTGAAATACTCAATAGATTCTTTTCTGTTCCTTATTTGCTCATCTATCGTTTTATATTTTATTATTGGTCCTGCAACTAATTGAGGAAAAAGTGATATGTATAAAGCAACTGAAAAAATATTTCTGTTTACTTTTCCATCATTTCTATAAATATCTATTATGTAAGACATTCCTTGGAAAGTAAAAAATGATATCCCTATAGGTAATACTATTCTTTTGAACTCTAAATTCATATTAAAAAGAGCATTAGTATTTGCTATAAAGAAATCGTAATATTTATAATAAAATAGCAAAGCTAGATTTAAAATTATCCCTAGTATTAAGAAAAACTTTCTTAAACCTTTTTTATCAACTGTCTTATCTATTAATAATCCAAAAATATAATTGATTAATATAGATACAATTAATATCTTTAAGTAGTTCATGCCCCCCCATGCATAAAATAACAAACTTGCAAGAAGTAAAATGTAATTTCTTAGTTTTTTACCAGAAATGTAGTATAAAAAAACTACTAATGGTAAAAACATAAAAATAAATACTGATGAACTAAATACCATATTTTCTCCTTTTCTAATTTAATATTTTCTTCTTTTGTTTCAGATTTAAAGCATATAGCACATAGTACTATAGCCATTTTAGTATTATATTATATTATATTAATTAAATATATTGTACTAATATATTACACTCTACAATCTAACTAGACTTATTTAACTAACCTATAGTATATTTTTTCTCTTTTTTTCTTAAGATAACCTTAAGTTTATATTAATTACCTTATATTTACTTGAATTCATTCTGATTTTATGCTATTTCGCTTGTAAAAAATAAGCCCCAGGAGAAATTCCCCTGAGGCTTATTTTTACAATATCTTTATTGGTTCCACAAACTTCTCTCTATCAATAAAATATCTATTAAATATTTCATTTTTTTCTATACTTTCTTCAATAATTTTCCCAAGTATAAAAGCATTAATTAATCCTTCCATCCCCTCATTTGCACAAATCACAAATCCACTTGCAAGCTTTTCTCCTGGAATTGTAATACCTGTACATTTACACATATTTATTGCTTTAACTATTCCTTTTCCCCCATTTGATGTGATTTCTTTTTCAGCCTTACCTTTAAAACTTCTTTGGATAGTTTCATCATAACCATATACATCTATTGGCCCTTCATAAGTTAAAATAATATCTGCAATATCATTATTAAATATATTCTTTATTTCTTTTATAGCAATATTTCTTTCATATATATTATCAAAAGAGTATTCTATGAATTCAAATTTTGCCTTAATATTTTCACTACTTGCTTTATCCTTAGCAGACTTATCTACTAAACTATCTTCTAATTTAGTCATCAATTTTTGCTCTGGATCATTCTTAAACTTGTCCTCCAGATTTTCTTCTAGCTTCTCTACTGCCTTGTCCACCAAATTTTCCCTATCTTCGTCCACTAAACTATCCCATTGATTATCTCTTAATTTGTCCATCATATTACTATTTTCATTTATATAATTAATTGCTTTGTCTATTTCTAATCTCATGTCCATTCCATCAGGTAAAACTATTGAATTATTCTTCGGTATCAATACTCTTATTTTATCTTCACTATATTTTATTTTCTTTTCTAATATTTCTTCAACTACATCTTTTAATATATGGAAGCTTTTCGATATTACTCCAATTCCTCCTGTAAAAGATATACTATCTATGGATAAACTTTCCTTTCCTGTGACTAATCCAACTCCTGATCCTATAAATGAATATAAATTAGTACTAAGTGCTGGTGCTAGTACTGATCCTCCACCATCTGTTCCTATTCCAAAGTCATTAATCCCTTTAAGGATATTAATAGCTGTTCCACTACTTGATCCTGTCATGCATCTATATGTTAATGGATTAATTAAATCTGTATCTATACTTCTACCAAGATGAGACATTTTATCTATAGTTGCAAATAAATATTTAGAATTTTTCCTTAATTTGTCCACCAAACTTATAGGAATATCCACAGTATTTTTAACTCCAAAAGTTAAATAATCATTATCTTTATCATTTACTTCTTCTCCTAAAGAATTATTTATAGAAATAACAGACCTACATAAATTTTGCTTTGCTAAAACTTTAGTCTTATGTAATTTTATTTTCTTCTCATCCATTGAACTAACCTCCTATTATATATACTAGAAAATTTTTAATCATCAAAATTTGATTAAAGTAAAAATATTAGATAGCAGTTAATTTATACTTATTAATAATAACTTTATAGTTGTACTAAATAAAAATAGATAAACTAAAATAAACTACCTTAAATTTGCATTAAATAAAATTAGAGAAATTAAAATGAGTTACAAATATTAAGCTTTCTTTAATATTCAATTTCCTTATTTTAACTTCTCCATTATATAAAATTATTTAGTTTTTATTTATTGTTTATTTCTTATGCTTCTTCTATGTTTATTTTTGTCTTTTGATATTTCAAATTACCTATAAACTCTATATCTAAATCTTAATTCACATAATCTTAATTCACATAATCTTTATTTAAATAATCTTATTCATATTATCTTTATTCACATTATCTTTATTCACATAATCGCAGTTTACATAATCTCTATTTGGAAATTTGTAAATTATTTATATAGCCTTTACAAAACAATCTCCTATATAATCTTTATATTAAAATCTTAAACTACTTATCTAAAAATTCTATAATAGTTTGCTTAAAAAACTTGTTCCATTTTCAGGTGCCTTTACTTTAAAGTAATCTGCAACTGTTGCTCCCACATCTGAAAGTGTTTCTCTTACACCTACGAATCCTTCTTTTATATTTTTTCCATAAATCATAAGCGGAACCATTTCTCTTGTGTGCTTGCTATGTCCTATTGTTGGATCATTTCCGTGATCTGCCATTACTAGTAATATATCATTATCTTTTACTGTCCCTATAAGCTCACCTATAAGCTTATCTGCAATTTGAAGTTTTTCTGCATATCTATCAACATTTTCAGCATGCCCTGATAAATCTGTTTCTTGTACATTACAGCATATGAAACCTTCTTTTACTTCTTTAGATATTTCTATTGTCCTCTTCAATACCTTTTCTGTATCTACCATAGGTATGCTTGTACCTTTTTCATTTATAACTACATCTGCTACTTTTCCTAATAAGTAAACTGGTACATTTTCTTCAGATAATATTGTTGATACTTGTGTATTTGGATTAACTCCATATCCTAAGTGTATACATTCATATCCTTCATTATAAACACCTGACTTAGGTGCATTTATTCCTATATATCCACCATCTTTTTCTTCTTCTGCATTTAATATATCTTCTAAAGTAATTCCTTTTCCTCCAAAAGTTATAACTCTAGGAACTGTTGCAATAGATCTAACTATATGACCAATTTCTAACACCTTACTAAAAGGTATTAAACCTAAGGCTGATGTTATATTAAAGGCTTGGCCTAAATCACATTCTATATTATCTGCAACAGTAAG
Source organism: Clostridium mucosae (assembly GCF_024622765.1). NCBI lineage: Bacteria > Bacillati > Bacillota > Clostridia > Eubacteriales > Clostridiaceae > Clostridium > Clostridium mucosae. The sequence goes on from NZ_JANKAF010000011.1 coordinate 81,517, forward strand.
AGCATCTTCAACTACTAAATACTTTTCTTTCTTACCTTCCTTATAATAAACTTTATATCCTGCTTCCTTTATTTCATTATATATAACTTCTATTTTATTTTTTATAGGTTCTCTAAATGTCATCTTTGGTTTTGTTCCCATTATTTCTTGATGTCCAAAGAAAGTATCTGCTCCAAAATGAGTTAACTTTCCCTTTCCAAACGTTGCATGAGGATTTTCCTTCATTCCATTTATTTCTGTTCCTAATATATTAATAAGACCTAACTTTTCAAGATTTGGTAAAGTTACATCTTTTCTTCTTTCCAAAATATGAAGACAAGTATTTGAATTTATATCCTGAGGTCTTGTTTCTTTAACATCATCCATTTCTCCAATGCCAAAACCATCAAGTACAATTACTACGAATTTTCCCATATTAATTTCCTCCTTTTTAAATTGTGAATACAATTTATTAATGAAAGAATGAAAAAATTTAAAAATAAAAGAATTAATGTTGTTTTGCTACGCAAAACTTAAACTATAGCTGTAAAGCACTTTCTATTCAAAGTTCATTAATGCCCTTTTACGAAACTCTTTCACTAGTAACTTTTCATTTTCTTCACTTATAATTAAAAGAAACTTCAGCACAAGGTTGTGGTATTATCCCATCCTCATCATCCATTTCTTTTTCTCTAATTATTTATTCAGTTTTATAATCAATAATTATAAATTGCGAATATAAAGGCCAATATAACTATGTATGTTTCATTTATCTTCGCCAACTTATATTTCTCACTTAAAATTATTAATTGAAGAATTAGCCTCATTAATGATATGTATTAAATTGGAGATTTTATTATAATGAGAAACTACAATTCTTATTTAAGATATCTAAGATGGCGTTAAGAATTTTTATTGTTTGAGCGCAGCGAGTTATAAAAATTTAGCCAGCTTAGATATCTTAAATTTAGAATTGTATTCGATATTATATAAAAATCGGAAAGTTAATACATATCATTATGTTTAATTCTCTATTATCCATTGATCCTTTTTCCTTGTGAGTCATAAATTCCAACTATTTCTGGATTTCCACTCTTTATTCCATTAACTATTGCCACATTGCTCCTTGTAACAAATATTTGAGTTCTAAAAGCCATGATTACTGTATCTGATACATTACAGTTTTCTGATAGTTCAAAATGATAATCTATACTTTCATCTGTTGGTGGAATTACTTTAATCATTTTTGAATCATCCATATCTGTTCCAACTAAAGCATTTTCCATATGAGATCTTCTATAATGACCTCCACCATAGCAATAAGCTCTATCTAATAAATTGTGTGATACTTCACTTACATAAACCATTGCTGGAAGTTCATCTCCATCATTAAATTTATGATATGGAGTACTTCCTGTTAGTCCATGTCCTGGTTCCCCGTGAGTTCCACCTTCTTCATATATTTTCTTTATGGAATTAACACAGGTAGCTGATGGCATATTTAATTGATCTATTTTTACATTGAATTCTTTTTCTAATATGTCTTTTGCTTCTTTAATTGTATCTATATTATTTGTTCTTTTAATTTCATTGCTTTCTTCATCAAACAAGAAACATGGAAATGAAGTTACACCAGCTAAATTTAAATTTTTAAGCTTAACTAATTCTGCTCCTACACTTTTAAGTTCATTTAATTTAAATCCACCATATTGTCCTGAATATAAATTATCATTTTCACCTAAGACTCTTAGCATTATATTTTGTTTTATATTAAGCTTTTCACAAACCTCATTAATTTCTTTTGCTTTTTCAATTGAGTAAACTGTAATATAATCTGGTTTAGACTTAATTACTTTTTCAATTAAAGCTTTAGGAATTTGAACTAAGTGTCCAACATGACCTATCTTTATTCCGTTATCTATCATGACTTCAGCTTCTTTGAAGTCTACCACTACTGCTCCATCATATCCAAGCTTCATAAATTCTTTGCAAATAAGAGGATTTCTACCTATTTGTTTTGTCATAAAATAAAGCTTTATACCATACTTATCTGCTTCATCTTTAAGCTTTTTTGCATTTTCTATTAAAGTATCTAAATCAATAACATAAGTATCTGGTATTATTACTCCTTCTTTATGGAGCTTAAATGCAGCTTGAACTAATTCCCTATTTCTTTCTATGGTCTTTTCAAGAAACATCCTTACTCCTCCTTACTTAATTTCTTTTTTAACATCCTCAATTGCACTTTTTAATATTCTTATTATTGTATCTGCCCCACTTCTCATTGGATTTACTCTTATCATTCTTTTTTCTAGAGTAGGATCAGCAGCTCTAAACGTTCCTGATACTCTATACATCATTGGAACAAATTCATATTTTGATTCTGATCCTACAGGATGTGATGCTGCTCCATATTTTGTAGCTAACTCTAAAACTTCTTCTGCTATATCTTCATTTAATTCAACTAGTAAAACTTTTGATTGAGCATTTGCAAGGAATGCATCTTTTACTCCTTCAACTTCACCACATTTTAATCTTGTTACAAGTTCCTCATTAACCTCTGATTGAATTGCTAATGAAACTGGTGCATATACAAGTCCTCTTAATGCCTCCATAGCTTCATGACCTTGAACTTGGCTTCCTCCTGAGTAATTTAGTGAATAAACTTTATCTACAAGTTCCTTATTTCCTATTAATACTCCAACGCCTTCTGGGCCTAATATCTTAAAGCAAGAAAAACTTCCAAGATCAGCTCCACATTGATTTCCTATTTTCTTTACCTTTAAAGCTGCATAATTATCATCAGTAATTATTTTTATATTAGAATTTGATTCTTTTATTGCAGTTATAACTTCTTCTAAGTCATAAGAATCATCAATCTTTTGTCTTGTATTTTGAACTAATGCCCCTTTTATATGTGGATTTTTTAATACTACATCTTTTACATCATTTAAATCATTAAAATTAGCTTTTATAATCTTAAGTCCCATAGTTTCAATAGTGACTTTTGAAGTTGGATATATTGGAGCATCATGAACTAATATTGTATCTCCACTTTCCATAAAGCTAATTAATCCCCATCTTATGGCACCTGTCCCTGCACCTCTTACTAATATTGCAGCTTCTGCATCAAAAACTTCTGCAAAAACATTTTCTACTTTCTTAGTATAAGTAGGTTTATTCAATCCTTTAACAACACCTAAGTCACCTAAAGATAGAACTTCTCTTCCATCAAAATGCTTTGTTATTGTATCTATTATTTTAAATTGTAGTTTTTTTGCTTCATCTAAACTTATTGAGTGTAATGGGTATGTTCTCATAAATCTTCCTCCTACTTAAGGTTATAAATATTTTTTATATTATTAACTAACATATTTTCTATATGCTTGCTAGAAATTTCATTTTCATATAATCTTGGCAGAAAGCTATCTATTAAATAACTATAACCAAGTCCACCATTTTCTCTAAAGTGAGATTTTCTTGTAATATCCATAGACATAACTATTTGATTGCTATATCCTCTTTCACAAAGAGCCTTTAACCATTCTGCTCTTTTTTCATCTGGCTGATAATTATTTTTCCCAATTGTATCAAATGCTATATTTACACCAGTATCTAATAATCTAAACATATATTCTAAGTCTCCACTTAAATCTATATGACTTAATGTAACCTTAGATAAATCTACATTGAAATTTTTTAATATCTCAATTTGTTCAAGTCCTAATTTCCCAAGTGTTGTATGTGTTATTATTGGAACTCCAGTTTCAAGATGTGCCATACATGAAGCTTCAAAAACCTTCTTTTCCATTTCTTCTATTTTATTTAAACTAGTTCCTATTTCTCCTATTACAGAAGCCTTTACCGATGTTTCATCTATACCATTTATTATTTCATCTACTAAAATATTTGCCATCTTCTTCTCATTTATTTTATAAACCTCTTCTGGAAGAAATGGTTCTTTATAATATCCAGTTGATTGAAGAATATTTAATCCAGTTTCATTAATAACTTCAGCTACATATTCAGTGCTTCTACCCATTCCTCTATTTGTAACATCTATAATAGTAGAAACTCCTTTAGCTTTTAAATCTTTAAATTCTTCAATAGTTTGCTTCTTATTATTTAAAAAACAATCTGCATCTTTTTTTACACCAGATAAATCTATAGTAATATGCTCATGTGCATAAATTATTTCCTTATTCATATAAACACCCCTTTGTTCAATTGATAATTGAAAATTGATAATTGACAATTAGATGGGATAATTCAGCTAGTTCTGAATTATTTAAAATTAAATTTTCTTAAACTCCTTAGATTTTATTCATTAATTATCCATTGTGCATTGTCAATTATCAATTGTTCCAACTCAGCTCGTCTGAGTTATTACCTTAATTATCAATTGTGCATTATCAATTATTAATTGTCCTCTTGCTCTTTCGAGTTATTATCTCAATTATCCATTTTTAATTATTTATTATTCATTGGATTCTTGCTTGTCCGAATCATTTCCATAACTCTTTTACTTTTTCATTCTTTAACTCCTCATTTTCATAACTCAGCTCGTCTGAGTTATTACATAAATTGTCCATTTTCCATTATCAATTATCCATTGATTAACTTGGTATTACATATAATCCAACTAAGTATAGTATGTTAATTAAAACTCCAACTCCAATTGCTCCAACTGGACCAACTGCCATATCTACTATTGGTTTCTTTGAAGTTTTGTTTAAACCGTATAAACCAACTACTACGAATAATCCAAGTCCTGGTGCCATAGCTTGTGCAGCCATCATACCACCTATTAATAAAGCTACTTCTAATACTTTACTCATAGCTGTTCTTATGTTATCTCCACATTTTCTAACTCCCGGGAACTTGTCCATCAACTTAGCTAATACATCTAAGAAATAGATTTCTAAAGCCATTACTGCAGCTCCTGCAACAAATGCTAATATTGGGTTTCCAATTAAAAATCCAGTAACAAATACAAATGTCATACCTGCTGGTGCATATACTCCAGTTGAAATTGCTGTAGTTGCAACTAGTGGTATAAATCCTATACCTCTTGCAAATGCTGTCATTGCAGCTTCAGTTGTTTTTCCTTCTGCTAAAAGATTTAGGCTTATTGGGTCTCCAGCTACTAAAGTAAGACTAGTTGCTGCTGATATTAATCCACCCATTAATGCTAATAAAGGTAAATTCTTTTTGATTTTCTTAACTCTTTCTGCAAAAATTGCTACTAAATCAATTTGTGGAGCATTTGGATCTGGTTTTTCTTGCATTGCAAAAGCAATCATTATTATCATACCTGCAAGTAATGCCATACCTTCTTGGTCTAACTTAACGCTAGCACCATTTACAGTGAAAGTTCCATATATTGCAGTTATTTGTCTAACTATTAAAGCAACTATTCCTGTAAGAAATCCTTTTTTAATTCCAAATTGATAAGAAACAACAAGTGCTGGGAATACTGCAAAAGCAACTGTTATCGGAGTTCCAACTTGCTTTAATGCGTCTAAGAAATTAACTGGTAACATTGCAAATAAATCAACTACAAATTGTAATCCATAAACTATACCTACTCCATAAAGAGCTCCTACTACTCCTGATATAGCTAATCCTTTTTTACCGCTTGGACAAAAAGATCCAATGATATCAGTACCTAGTAATATACTGTGAATCAAGATAATGGATGCAGCTATTGATACTGGAATACCAAAACCTATAACTAATCCAAAGCTGATTGCAAAAGATGTTGCTGCTAAAGCTTTCTTGTCCATTCTTCCTTCTAAGTATTCTGGAACTATGGCTCTAAATCCATCATTGAAAACAGCTATACCAGCATTTGATAATATTGCTGCTAATGCACCTAAAAGTGCTACAACTAAATATTGCATAAATAATACCTCCTAAAATTTTATAATATGATATTTATTGAATAACTAAATTTATATATGCTCTCAATTCTGATATTTTTTAAAACAAGCATGCTATCCTTTCATATGCTAATAGTTTTTATAGCATATTTTTTATGGCATATATTAAAAATATACAAATTACTAAATATATAGATTAATAGATATATATATTATTAAAGAAAGCATATAGTTATAACTTGCTAAAATATCTTTACTTAAATCACGTAAAATCTAATAAATTTTAGTGATTTAAGTAAAGGCTATTTTGCAAATTAATATTTATTTTTATAGTAGATATTTAAGAATTACTGGTATAACTTCTTCTGCGTGTTGTGCTGTAAATCCATAAGCTTTTTTTCCTGCTTCAACTTCTGCTTTTATTTCTGCTTCACTCTTAATATTTCCTGGCATTGATACTGTTGCGCATTGTCCCATTCCAAGTAGTGCTATTGCCATTGCAAGTGCTCCACCCCCACCAGTGTTACATGCTCCTAAGTAAAAGTCTGCTGTTCCTGTTTTTATTGCCATTGCTGCTTCTATATCACTTTTTATTTCTATAGTTGCTCTGTCTCCTGCTATTTTTGCTGTTATATCTGCTACTCTTTGCTTGTCTATTTGTCCACCTATTACTATTTTCTTCATTTTTTATTCCTCCAATACAAATTTAATTTTTAATATTGATATTAATTCCGTTTTAATAACTTTATTCCCAATTTTTATAAGTTACTTTAAACTTAAGCTTTTGTTCTCAAATTTCATACTGAGCTCTCGTACTCAAATATACTTTTAATCTTACTTAATAGTTTCAACTTACTTGTCCATATTTTTTCTCATATATTATCTGCAAATTATATTTTTTCACTTACATGGTCATTATCTGTAGTGACATACAATTTCTTTATCATAATGTTTATTATAAACCCATATTATACTCGTATTTTTAAATCGTATACAAGTCGGCTATATTTATTTATTACAATCTACCTCACTTATATAATTAGTCTTCAGATTACCCTAACTATATTAATGTACAAACATGCATAACTACAAAATCAAGTTCTGAATCTGGAATTTCACCTATGATACTTTCTAAATCTTTTACTACTTTAAGAGCTTCATCATAATTTTCATTTTCTTTTAAGGATTGTGCTACAACATCATCTAATTTATTTACTAAATTATTTTCATCAATTCTTCCTAAGGCAGAACATAAATGAGTTATAAACATTGATGCGTTTTCTTCTAAAAGCTTTACTCCTCTTTTTTCTTCAAAATAATTTATAACTTGTATTATTTTATTGTAATTTTCTTTTGATAATTGTCCTGAATCTCTTAATATATCTAATCTTAATGTTAATTCCATTTTAAAGCCTCCAACGTACATTTTTTTGTATTTTGATTTTAACAATACCTCTAATATTGAGGCATTATCTTCTTTTCCATAACCAATCTTTGATATTCTTTCACATCTTCTACATTTAATACCCTAGAAAATAGTGCTGGAACAATAGAGTTCTCCTTATTTGCAATTATTACTGCTTCCGTATCTTTAATATTTTTGCTCTCCCTATTTATAGGAATAAAATTCATATCATCTTTCCTATCTTCAATATCATCTAAATTCCATATAGCAGCATCTATTTTATTATCTTTTATAGCTGTAATGAATTGACTGTAGTTTAATGGAACATATTCAACTTCTATATCTTCAAAATATATTTTACTTAACATAAATTGATCTATAGATGAATTATCTATTCCTACCCTTGTCCCTCTTTTAAATTCACCGTTAAATTCTTTAGAAACCACTATTATATGTTCATTAACATAACTAAAATCTCCAAAGGTTTTAACTATTTGTATTGGCTTGTTGTTTTCTAAATAATAATCTGCTGTTAGTCTTGAAGTAACTGCAAAATCATATCTACCATCTTCTAAAGCTTTTAATCTATGATTAGACCCTCTCATGAAAGCTAGATTTGTATTAACTCCACTATCATTTAGGCATTTACAAAGTCCTGTTGCCAAACCTTCATACCTCTTAGAATAAGGTAATGGCATAACTCCTACTAAGGATTTTATTCCTGTAAGTTCTAGAAGTCTTATGTAATCTATATCTTTTACAAATGTTCCTAAGTGTCCTCTAGATTCTAAAGTTATTGCATTATGATCTTTTAAAAACTTTAAAGCAGATTGTATTGTTCCTCTAGCACTTTCATAACTTTCAGCAAGCTCTGCTACAGTTTTAATTCTATCACCTTCATTAAGAGATAAAAATTCAACTGCTAAAGAAGTAATTGCTATTCCAAGCTTTTGCATAAGCTTACTTTGAACGTCCAATTTACCACTCCCTTATATAAATGTACAATATTTTGTATATTTATAATATAACATCTTTTGTTTACATTTACAATAGTAATTTCAAACTTTCTGAAAACATTTTAATTTCTAATTTTCTAAGTCCTCAGATAATCACCCTAAATCACAGAAAACTCAAAAACTTTATCTTTATCTATTTAGCAAAAATATAACCAATTTACCAAAATAATAATCATTAAAGAGGATGTTTATAAAAATATTATTCTATATAATATAAAATTCACTTATAATATATATATGAAAGGGTGATTTAATAATGAAATTTTCATTAGACATATTTTCATTATAAATATGTAACGTGTAGTTCCTATCTTCTAATAAATTTATCCATACCTTATCATCAGAAATCAAATTATTCACATATGCCTTCTTAAAAATAGTACGTGGAAATGAATTCTCTAGGGTAACTCCTAAATACTTCATAAATTCCTTTAAGGTTTTATGAGTTAGCTCATAAGTAAATTCAAATCTTTGTATTAAACTATCTCTTATTATATCATTTTCCCCATCATATAAATCACTGACTTCTTTTAATCTTGAATAGGCTTTTTTTAAATTCATATATTTAAAATCAATGCTTCTCATATATAACTATCCCTTCTTTATTTACTTGTTCAATAAATAATTCATCCTTTATTGAATTCATATTTGAAAAATCAAATTCTAGCAAGGTAGTAGTATTATTTTCTATATCTTCTATAAAATCTAATAGATCTGAATAATCAACGGCTGAATATATTGCTAAATAAATGTCACTTCTAGGTGAATTATCTCTTCTTGCTCTTGAACCAAATAAAACTACTTTTTTAATATTATGATGTTTTCTAGATATTTCTTTTATTTCTTCTATAATATCTTCATCTAAATTATAGTCTATTTTATTAAGCAAACAATCACCTCTTTCACATTAAAAAATTATATTTATATTATATTTTATATAACGTTTTATAAATACTAACATTGTATAATTAATAATGATACTAATATTATATAATTAATTCAAGATTAATAAAATATCTATACTATTCACATTATCTTTATTTTAACTTTAATACTTAGCAATTACTAAAATAAAAAGTATTCTATTACTCATAAAACTATCTCTTAAATTATCTCTTAAATTATCTTTTAAATTATAAAAACAAGAACTCATATATAACTGCTTATTATGAGTTCTTGTTTAATTTGATAATCTATATTTCTTAATTCTTTCATTAAAAATTATCTATTCATTAAAAAGTATCTATGCTTTCCTATCCTTTATAATAATAAATACTCTTTGCAGTATTATAAATAAGCATAAAAGTGCCGCTACAACAATCTTTGTCCACCAAGAGCTTAATGTTCCTTCAAAGGTTATTATTGTTTGTATAACTCCTTGTGTTAGTACTCCAAGTAAAGTTCCAAATACATATCCAACTCCACCTGTTAGCATTATTCCACCTATTACAGCTGATGCAATTGCATCCATTTCTAGTCCAACCGTATGCTGTCCATAACCTGATAACATATAAAAGCTAAATACAACTCCAGCAAGTGCTGAACAAAATCCACTTAAGGTATAAACTAAAATTTTTGTTCTATCAACAGGTAGTCCCATAAGTCTTGCAGATTGCTCATTTCCACCTATAGCATATATTGTTCTTCCAAACTTTGTATATTGTAAAATATATATTGCTAATACTAAAACTATTAAAGCAATAACTACACTCCAGGAAATAAACCCATTACCAATTTTAATTCTAGCTTGACTTATTTTCGCATAAGTTTCATTAGTAATAGTTATAGTATCTATACTTACAAGGTAACATAATCCTCTAGCCAAAAACATTCCTGCTAATGTTGCTATGAATGGCTGAATTTTAAACTTTGTAACTAAGACTCCCATAATCGTTCCAAAAATACAGCCTATTATAAGCATAAGCATGATAACTACCCACGGATTCCACCCTTTATTTTCAAGGAGGTATGCAGATAACATACATACAAAAGCAATTACAGCTCCAACAGATATATCTATCCCTCCAGTAATAAGTACAAATGTAATACCAATGGCTGTTATAAGTAAAAATGAATTATCAATAAGTAGATTTAAAAATGTTTGTAATCTAAAGAACCCAGTGTACTTAAAAGCTCCAAAAGCACATAAAACTATAAATAAAACTACTGTCACAAATATAGGTAAGTATTTAGTTTGTAATATTTTGTTTTTCAATACTAGTAAGTTTTTCACTATTAACCCTCCTATTCTTATCAAAGAAATTCCTAAAGATAGCTCTAAATTCTTCAGATTGTAATAAACAAATAACTATTACAACTAAAGCTTTTACAACTAAAGTTACTTCAGGTGGAACTCCAAAAGAGTATATAGTAGTTGTTAAACTTTGAATTATCAATGCTCCAACTATACTACAAGGAATAGAAAACTTACCTCCAGACATAGAGTTTCCCCCAATAGCTACTGCTAAAATAGCATCAAGTTCTATATATAACCCTAAATTGTTTGCATCAGCACATTTAATATTTGAGCTTAATAATACTGCTGCAATACCTGCGCATAAACCTGATATTGTATAAACACAAACCTTAATCCAATCAACTTTAATTCCCACGTATCTACTTGCTTCTGAACTACATCCTGAAGATTCTACAAATAATCCAAATGCAGTTTTCTTAACAAGAAGCATTACAATTAAGAGACAAGCTGCTACTATATAAATAGAAAATGGTAATCCAAATAAATATCCTCCTCCAAAAAAGAAGTATGGTTTATAGTAGATTGTAATTATTTGAGCCTTTGTTATAAGCTGAGCTATTCCCCTACCAGCAACCATCAATATCATAGTTGCAATAATTGGTTGAATCTTTATTTTCCCTATCAATATACCATTCCAAAAACCAAGAAGTGATGCTAATAATAATCCAATAATAATTGCTAAAGGCATTGGAATTAAACTAACATATTCTTGAACTCCATCTACAAAACTCATTTGCCCTCCAATTAAACTAGCAACTACAGCTGCTGTAATTGCAATTACAGATCCAACTGAAATATCTGTACCTGAAGTTGCTATTACTAGAGTTAAACCTATTGATAAAATCATTAAAGGTGCTCCTCTATTAATGATATCTATAAGACTACCAAACAAATGACCATCCTTCATTTCTATTTTGAAAAAACCTGGGGTAAAAAATAAATTAAATAATAGAACTAAAAATAGTGCTACAAGAGGCCAAAATATTTGATGTTTTTTTATACTTTTTAATGCATTCATATTAATTACCTCCTGCTATAGTATTCATAATAATATTAGTTTCTAAGTCCTGATCCATAAGTTCCTTAATTTTAATCCTATCTCTTAAAACTATTAATCTACTACAAGTTCTTAGCATTTCATCTAATTCTGAAGAAATAAATATTACTGATATACCTTGTCTTGCTAAATCTAATACTAACTTTTGAATTTCAGCTTTTGTTCCAATATCTATTCCCCTTGTAGGTTCATCTAAAATTAAAAGCTTAGGTCTTGTTAATAACCATCTTGCCAAAATAACCTTTTGTTGATTTCCCCCACTTAATTCTTTTACAAGTTTTTCTGTAGATGGGGTCTTAATATCTAAAAGTTTAATATACTCTTTTGCAATTTTCTCTTGCTCTTTAATTGGAATATATTTAAACCAGCCTCTTTTTACTTGTAAAGCTAAAGTAATATTTTCTCTTATAGTTAAATTAGGTATTATACCTTCTTTTTTTCTATCCTCTGGGCAATATGCAATTCCATTTTTCATTGCTTCTAGAGGGTTATTTATTTTACTTTTCTTATCATTTATAATTATCTCACCTGTATCTGCCTTTTCTATTCCAAATAATAAATTAACAAGTTCAGTTCTACCAGAACCTAATAACCCAGCTAATCCAAGTACTTCTCCCTTATAAATAACAGTATCAAAAGGGTTTAAAACATTTTTTTTACCTAAGTTTACTGCCTCCAATAAAATTTCTCTTTCACTTTTTATATTCTCAACTGGCTTGATATTTGAATTTATCTCACCATAATCTTTTCCAATCATTTTTCCTACTAGCTGAACCTTTGATAATTCACTAGTTTTATACTCTCCAACTAGCTTTCCATTCCTTAAAACTGTAATTTTATCTGTAACTTCATATACTTGATCTAAAAAGTGAGTAACAAATATTATTCCTATACCTTGAGATTTCAAACTTCTCATTATTTCAAATAACTTTTCAACTTCTTTTTCATCTAGACTAGCTGTTGGCTCGTCCAAAATCAATATTTTAGCTTCAATATCAACTGCTCTTGCAATTGCCACCATTTGTTGAATAGCAATAGAATAACTATCTAAACTTTTTGTTACATCAATATCTATATTTAACTTTTTCATAGCTAAACTTGCTCTTCTATTCATCTCTTTCCAGTTAATTGTTCCAAACCTCATTGGTTCTCTTCCAATAAATATATTTTCTGCTACAGATATGTTACTGCATAAGTTTACTTCTTGATATACTGTGCTAATCCCCAGCACTTGAGCTTCATATGTTGATTTTGGGTTTATTTTATCTCCTAAGAAAATAATTTCTCCACTATCTAGCTTTTCAACTCCTGTTAATACCTTAATTAAAGTTGATTTACCTGCTCCATTTTCTCCCATTAATGCATGTATTTCTCCACTATTTAAAGTGAAATTAACTTTATCTAATGCCCTAACTCCTGGAAATTCTATGCTTATATTATTCATTTTAAGTAATATATCTTTTTCTTTCATAGCTACATCTCCTTTTTTCAGATTTAACATAAGCTGTTGCAAATATAAATTATTAGATGCAACAGCTCACATTAAATTAAAGAAAATTAATTAAAATTAATACTTTCTATTTGGAAGATCTTGTGCTGCTGTATCTTGTCTAAATACACCTTCTTCTGATGGTATATATTTAGTAACATCTTTACCTGCAACTATATCTTCACAAACATCAAAGAATTGTGGTCCAAGTAGTGGATTACATTCAACTGTAACATTTAACTTTCCAGCTATCATAGCTTCAAATGCACCCTTAACTGCATCAACTGAAACAATCTTTATATCTTCACCTGGCTTTTTACCATACTCTTCAATAGCTTGAATAGCTCCTATTGCCATATCATCATTATGTGCAAATAAAGCATCTATATTTTCACCATCTGATTTTAAGAAAGCTTCCATAACTTCTTTACCTTTAGCTCTTGTAAAATCACCAGTTTGAGACTTAATAATTTTTATATCTGGATATTTTTCTTTTAATCCCGCTAAAAATCCTTCTTGTCTTCCAACTGCTGCTGAAGATCCTACAGTTCCTTGAAGCTCAACTATATTTCCCTTTGAATTTATTAATTTAGCAAGTTCATCTACAGCTTTTTTTCCTTCTTCTACGAAATCAGAACCTAAATAACAAGTATAAAGATCTTCTGAAACATCTGCCTTTCTATCAACTAATACTAATGGAATACCTGCATCCTTAACTTCTTTAAAAACAGTTTCCCATCCAGATTCAACAACTGGAGATACACCTATAACATCTACCCCCTGTGCTATAAAAGAACGAATTGACTTAATTTGATTTTCTTGTTTTTGTTGTGCATCAGAAAATTTTAGTTCTATTCCCCTCTTTTCAGCTTCCTCCTTAATAGAATTAGTACATGCAGTTCTCCATTCACTTTCTGCGCCTAATTGTGCATAACCTACAACTATTTTCTTATCTCCTCCAGATTCTCCTTTTCCTTCTTCTTTTACCTTATCTCCTCCGCCAGAACATCCAATGGAAAGAGCCATTGCTCCAGCAAGTACTAAAGATAATAACTTTTTAAATTTCATTTTAAATCCCCCTCATAAACCTTTTTGATTACGGTTACAATTAAATTTTAATCCTATTCCCATAAAATGTATTTACAATAAAAAAGTATAATTTATAAATTTCTGCACAAAAAAGGACATGCACATCGCTTGTCCTTTAAATTTATTTTTCTTATTTATAATATTCTTTTGATTAAAACCATTAAAACCATTAAAGCCATTAAAACCTTACATAAGAAATTAAAATTAATCTATTTCATAATTTGGAACAAATTATATCTCTGATTCTTTCATTTTTTCATTATTTTATTCTTTCGCTCTTTTATTCTTTCGCTCTTTTATTCTTTCGCCCTTTCACTCTTTCGCTCCTAATAAGCTCTATTTAGCCATTCCCTATCAAAATTTTCTTCTTCAAATATCTTTTCATCTGTGATTATCATTCTTGTTGTATCTTTTCCACATAGTATATCCCTTGAAATCTTCATTATTTCTGGTCCAATAAGAGGATTACATTCTATTATGCAGTTTATTTTTCCTGATTTCATAGCTAAAATTCCTTGCTTTATTGCATCTATTGATACTATTTTTATATCTTTACCTGGCTTAATTCCATGTTCCTCAATAGCTTCTATTGCTCCAAGTGCCATATCATCATTGTGAGAAAAAACTAAAAGCTGTGAATTACTATATTTTTTATAGCTTTTATCAAGGAAATTTTTCATTGCTTTTTTGCCACCTTCAAATGTATAATTTCCACTATCAGATTCAACTATTTTTATATCATCTACTGCTGATACTACTTCTTCAAAGCCCCTTTTTCTTTCTGTAGTTGGTGTTGATCCTAAAATGCCTTGAATTTCGAAAACATTTATATTTTTGTCCAAATTTTCTATACACCATCTAGCTGCTCGCCTACCTTCTTCTTTGAAATCCGATCCTACAAATGTATTATATAAAGTCTTATCATCAATATTTATAGTTCTATCTGCTAATATGACTGGTATATTAGCTTCTTTTGCTCTTTTTAAAACTTCTTCAAAACCTTCTTCTTTAACAGGTGAAAAAGATATTATATCAACACCTATATCTATAAATCCATTTAATATATCTACTTGCTTTTCATAATTTAAATCTGCTTCTGCATAAATTAAATCAATACCAAAATCACTTGCTGCATTCTTTATGGATTTTTCATTAGCTTCTCTCCAACCACCTTCATTACCAACATTACAAAAACCCAAAGTTATTTTATCACTTTCCTTATTCGTTTCCTTTTTCAATTTATACTCATTAATATTCTCTTTAGTAATTAAACTACTTCTTAAAATAACTTTTTTAGGAATTCCCTTTTCTTTATTTAAAATATCAATTGCATATTGAATAGCTTCTTTTCCTCCGGTTGGACAAGTAAAAGTTCCATAAAATGTTCCTTGGTCAACTAGGTTTACTCCTCCCATTCCCCCTGTTAATCCATCTATTCCAATAAACTTTACCTCTTTCTTATAATTAGAATTTTTATATGCATTATATGCACCTAATGCCATTGCATCATTATGAGCAAAAACTAAATCAATATCATCATTATTCATAAAAATTTTTCTCATGTTATCTTCAGCTTCATCACGATTCCAATTTACACTAATATCACTTACTAAATTTATATTATTACATTGATTAATCCTACTTCTAAACCCATTGCTTCTTTCAATAGTTGCATTAGAAGTTAAATCACCTTTTATTTCAACAATATTCCCACCATTAACTTCAAGTAAATCTAAAACACAATCTCCAACTTGCTTTCCTAAAGTGTTATTGTCAGGCCCTATATATAAAGTATAATCATATCCCTCTACACCCCTATCTAAAACTATTACAGGTATATCCTTATAAACTTCAGAAACCTTTTTTGTAACACTGCTAGAATTTGATGGCGAAATGATTAGTAAATCTATATCAAAATTCATAAGCTTATCAATATCATCAATTTGCTTATTTGAATTTCCAACAGCATCTAAATATATAACTTGAATATTATTATAATTACTAGCTTCTTTTTTTATTTCCTCATTTATTTTAATTTGCCAGGGCTCCATCAATTGAGATTGAGAAACTCCTATAATATACGTTTTTTCTTCTCCACTATTATCAACTTTTACATTATTAAAAATTATTACTCCTACTGTTAATATAGAAAAAACTCCAAGTAGTATAATAGCTATAAAATAAACAAAATCTTCATATTTAATCTTCATTATTTATACACATCCTATAATCATTAGGAGACATACCCATATGTTTTTTGAAAACACTACTAAAATAATGTTGTGTACTATATCCTACAAGTCTTGATATCTCATATATCTTAATAGAAGGTTCCTTCATAAGCTCTATTGAATTTTGAATTCTAATATAAGTTAAATAATCTATAAAGTTCATTCCAAGCTCTTTCTTTAATAACCGTGTTAAATAAGTTTGACTAATTCCAAGTTTATTAGATAACTTCTCTATTGATAAATTCTCATCTCCATAGTTCTTTGCTATATATTTTTCAACTTCTAAAACAATAGGTGTTTTTTTACTTTTTTCTAAGATATTACTTTTTAATTTATCGAAAGTATCTTTAATTTCCATAGGATTATTACTTAGTAAAGATTTTTCAATTATAATGTCAATCTTAAATAAAGTACTTATTTTCTCTTCTAAGTTTATTAATACCTCTTTCCATACTCTTATAGATTCTACATCGCATAGTATTACTACTCTTGATGATGAATATTGAAAAACATATAAATTTTTAAAACTACTCATAAAATCCTTTGAAATATTAACAACACCATATGAAATTAACTCTCTCTCATTTTTGTTAACTATACCAACAAAATTCTTTTCTAATATTTTTATTAATGCAAGAGCCTTATTATTAGAATAATTTATATTAAAATTATCCATTCTTATTTTTAATTCATCAGCTTCTAATTTTCCATTTAACCAATCCTTGAAAAAGCTATCCTTTAAATAAGAAATATTATTTTCAAAAACCATGTTTTTAAAGCTTTCTTTTGCATTTTTCTTGCTTCTTAAAATAACCTCATCCTTTGCCTTTATAAAAACATTATTAAAATTCTCTCTATCAATTGGCTTTAAAATATAGTCAAAAGCTCTAAGTCTTAAAGCCGCTTGTGCATAATTAAATTCGTCATGTCCTGATATTATTACAACGGGATTGCATAGCACCTTATTTAACTCTTCTATTAATTGAATTCCATTTAAAAATGGCATGCAAATATCTAACAGTAATATATCTGGCTTCTTTTCTATAGCTAATTGTAGTGCTTCTTCTCCGTCCTCAGCTTCTCCTACTAGCTCCACTTCTTCTTCTTTCCAAGTTATTATACTTTTAATTCCTCTTCTTATCCTCGGCTCATCATCAGCAATTAAAACCTTAATCAAAGATAACTCCCCT
This sequence comes from Clostridium mucosae, assembly GCF_024622765.1. NCBI lineage: Bacteria > Bacillati > Bacillota > Clostridia > Eubacteriales > Clostridiaceae > Clostridium > Clostridium mucosae. The sequence continues at coordinate 99,112 of NZ_JANKAF010000011.1, forward strand.
CCTACCCTTTATAATCATTTTTAAATGGTAATCTTATTTCTACTTTTGTCCATTCTCCAAGCTTACTATAATAGTGTAGTCCGTAATTTTGTCCATAACTAAGCTTAATCCTAGTATTAACATTAGATATTCCATATCCAGAGCCACTTTCCGAATCTATACAAAAACTATTGCTTGTCTCTAACATAGAATTTATATTTAGTAACTTTTCCTCTGTTATGCCTGCTCCATTATCTTCCACAGTAATAATTATTTCATCTGCAACTTTTCGAAAATTAATATAAATTTTCCCCCTGCCTCTTTTTTCCTTTATTCCATGATAAATAGCATTTTCTACTATTGGTTGAGTTATAAGCTTTAAAATCAAAGTATCCAAAATTTCATTATGAAAGTTTATCTCATAGCTTAATTTATCTTCATATCTATATTTTTGTATAATTAAATAGCTATTAATATGTTCAATTTCATCTCTAAGTTTAATAACTTCCTTTCCTTTATTTAAGCCAATTCTAAATACTTTCGTTAATGCAGCCACTAACTTAACAATATCCTTTGCATTATAATCCTCTGCCATCCAGGCTATGGTATCTAAAGTATTGTATAGAAAGTGTGGCTTTATTTGAGCTTGCAATGTCTCCATTTCTGCCTTTCTTTTACTTCTTTGCTCTTCATATACCATATTTATAAGTTTTTTTATTTCACTTACCATATGATTGAAACTATGACCAAGTTCTCCAAATTCATTGCTATATTTATACTCTTCAAACTTTAAATCTAAATCACCTGATTCTACCCCCTTCATTAAAGTCCTTAATTCTCTAATAGGTGTTACAATACTATTTGTAAATAAAAGTGAGAAAAAAACAGCCAAAAAGGATGTAGCTATAGCTATTATTAAAGTAAACCTTTCCATAACTGTTATGTCTTTGGTTATATCCTCAAAAGAAAATACACCTATGCTTTTCCAACCCGTGACCTCACTTGTAGTGTACATTATCTTAAAAGTTTCATTATTTATAGAATGTATGAAACTATCGCTCTTATTATCAAAATTATTACTATTTATTCTATATATTATTGAATTAACTGGAGAATATACTATGTTATTATTATTATCTAAAAGATAAAAAAAACCTTTTTCTCCAATATAATTGTCTCTTATTATATCATCAAACTTTTTTAAATTAATATCAGCCATAACAACACCTATAGGTTTATTTGTCTCTTTATCTATAACGGCTTTGCTGATAGAAATTATATCCTCTGCACTATAACTTTTATATGACCTTAGATTTCTTCCAATAGGATTACTAAAAAAATATACTTTTCCACTTTCATTAATAGTCCCAGTGTACCATGTTTCTTTTATTAAAGAATCCCTTGTTTTTTTCTCTAATTCATTACTTATATATTTATTATAATTATTAACAATTAATAATCCAAAAATTTCAGAATTCACATCTGTATATACCTTTAAACTTTTCTTTATTCTATCCTCTAATATAGAAATTTCGCTAGAGCTAGAATCTTCTTCTGATTCTTTTAAAAAGTTTATTACATCCTCTGAATTAGATATATACATAAGAATATTTTCTACTGATTTTATATGGTTATCTATGTTCACTTCTATTTGTTTTATCATTTGCTCTGTATGCTGATTTACCTTCTTTTCTACAATCTTTGTGTAAATTAAATTTGCAAAGACTCCCAAAGTTGTTATAGGTAAAAAGGTAATAACCAAAAAGAATATCAAAAGCCTATTTCTTATCTTTCCTTTATACATAAATATCCAAATACCCCCTAGTAAAATTATATATTTAATATACACAAAATGGAAGATGGGTTGAAAAATTAAAAATACATAGTTTTCATATTTTTTATTTCATATTCTATAGTAATAAATTCATCAGTCTTACTAATTGTATTTCTTAGTAAATTTATAATAGTAAAATTAAAAAAATCTCAAGGATATAACTAAACGTTAGACCCTTGAGATTTATTCTTCTACAACTTATTAATCTTTTTAATTCCATCATTAATTACTAAAAATATATAAATAATGAATATCAACACTATAAATATACCTACTGTTTCTGCTAGTCCGTTATATGTGAATGGTATTATAAATATAGAAGTAAAATTAATAGCTAATAAAATATTTTTACTTCTTATAAAGTTTTGTACTGGACCGATAAATGAAACAATTAGTAACATTATTGCAGTTATAATTCCATAATCAAAAGAAAACATAATTATTGGGTTTTCAAAATTTACAACTTCAAATAAGTATTGACTTATATAATTTGAATAGCCTACACCTTTTCCAGTAAAAAACTTAGGATATACATTAAAGAATTTCATTTCCCTTATTCCAAGTAGCCTTCCATTAGTTATATCTCCCCAAGAAGCTGTATCTCTAAATTTTTCCCATATGTATTTATCCACTATTGAAGTTGATAAAAATGCAATAATTATTATCGGTACAATAACATATGGAATTATTTTATTTCTACAACAACTAACTGCATATAGTAAACTTAATATAAGCACTATTATAAGTGAAATTCTTCCTGATGCTAGAACAGTTCCTATTAAAGCAATCACTATATCCTTAATTATAAAAAAATCTTTTTTACCATCAAAATATTTGTAATAAATACAATTTAAACTTATAAATATTCCATAATACCATCCTGAAGTTAAAGGATGTCCTACTATTCCACCAGTTCTTCCATACTTTAGGCTCATAATTATTTGAATCAAAAAAGTAATACTAATAAATACATTAAACACCTTTACTATTTTTGGTAAAAGATAATTTGTGTCTACATCTTTATAATTAATTAATAACAATAATAATGGAAATATAAATCCAATTGTCGTTCTCATAAGCTGAGATATACTATATCTATTAGCTATAAATCCTATTCCTATAAAGCCAATTATTGAAAATATTAAGATAAAATTTTTCTTACTTACTTTATTACTTCTTTTAATGAGCATTAATATAATTAGTATTATTGGAATTAAATGATAGTTGAATATACTTGTATTTGTTATACTATTTAATCTTCCTCTTATCCCCTGACTTAATATTACTATCATAAAAAACAAACTAAATATTACTTTTTCTTTTTTATGTGCTATTAATTTGTACAGCAATATACTTGTCTCCCTTTATATTCATATAAGAATGCTTTAGACAATCATATTCAAAATATTTTATGAGTCATCTAATATTTATTAATTACAGCTATTTAATAATTTTCTACCATCATAAATATTATATTTAATACTTTCAAACCACTCATCTACTCAGAATATAATACTTTATTATATAAAGCTACATGTTCTGCTATATATCTATCTACATCAAATTTTTCTTTAAATATTTTATATGCATTTTCTTTTAATGAATTATATAATTCCTTATTGTTAAAAATATCATTTATCTTTTCTGTAAATACTTCTATGTTTTTTGGTTCAACTAAAAATCCATTTTCTCCATCTACTATTTCTTCCTTTGTACCTTCAATATTTGTAGCAATAACAGGTACTCGCTCTGAAAATGCTTCTAATGGAACCAATGGTAACCCCTCTATATGAGAACATAATAAAACTAAATCTATATATTTTAAATGTTCAATAACATTGTCCTTGCTTCCTAACACATATACATACTCTTCTAAATTACCTTGCTTTATATATTTCTTTAAATTTTCACTTTCTTCTCCTTCTCCAATTAATAAGAATCTTATATCTTTATTATTTTTAACAGTACTTTCTGCTACATCTACAAAATCGTATACTCCTTTATAATCAATAATTCTACTTACTTGAGCTACTAAAAAAAATCCTTTTTCTTTTAATTCCAATAATTTAAGATCTACTTCTTTATTTTTACATTCCAATTCTATAGTATTATATATAGTTGTTATATTTTTTTCATTTAGCTTACATTTTCTTTTTAAAATCTCCTTAGCTCCTTCACTAACAGTTATTGTCTTTATATTGTTTAATGTAAGTCTAGTTAAAAAGAATTTATTTTCAATACATAAATGCTGAGTATGAACTACTTTTACTTTTACAAACTTTGATGCTATCTTTGACATTAATGTAGTCATTCTATGATGACTATGTATAATATCTATGCTTTCTTTTTTAACTATTTTAATAATCAATATAATATTAAAAATCATGCTAAAAATATTAATGCTACTTACAGGCTTTATTTTATAATGTTTAATCCCCATTTTTTCAAATTCATTTATTAAGCTGCCACCATTACTTGCCATTATAACCTTATTACTATGCTTAAGCTCCTTGCAAAGCTTTAAAATACACTTAGTGTCCCCACCTAAATGTACAGAGTTATTTAAATATAGTATATTCAAATCAATAAACTCTCCTCTTAAATCGGCAAACTCCCTCTTTTTATATAAATATTTTAATCTTAATATCTTTAATTTTTTATTTTTCTTATAAATAATTCTATTTCTTTTATAATGTTGTCTGTATTTGATATATATTCTTTTAAATCTAATTTATCTATATTAGCAATAGCCTTACTTAGCACTTCAACATTTTGAACAGCTCCTATAAATCCAATACTTTCAAACTCTGAAACTATTTGAATTTGATGATTATCTACATGCTCACCAAATTCCTTTAACCTTGGAACTGCAACCACTTTTTTTCTTTGTTTTACCGCTCCAATAATAGATCCTGTCCCCCCATGAGTTATTATAATTTTACATTTTTTTATTATATCTTGAAATTCATCCCTATCTATAAAGTCTTTATACTTATAGTTTTTAGGCTTATAATCACTGTATCCAATTTGGGCAAATACCTCTTCTGTAATTTTATCTTCTTCTATTAGTCTATCAATTTCTTTAAGCAATCTATTAAATTGGAATTTTTGAGTTCCAACTGTTATAAATATCACTATAGTCCCCCTTCTACAAAATGCTACTTTATACCCTTAATAAAATATTTTTTTCTTATCTTTTCTTTTATTTTTTATTAAATTAAAAAAATCTCCCCTAATTGGATTTTTGAATATCAACATTAATGCCCCATAAACTAAGAAACATAATCCACACATAAATAATAAAGATATAAAATTAGTTCTAACAGCCAAACTACTTAAATAAACAATAATAAAATTAATGATCCCAAATAATAAGTAAATATATGTGTCTTTAAATAATTCTTTCATATTTAAATATTTTCTTATTAAAACTATTTTCAAAATAGTAGATGTTAATTCAGTTAATATCACTGTTATGATTGCTCCTATAATTCCTATAATGGGTATAAGAATTAAGTTAGAAATTACACTTACTATAGAGGCTAAAACTATTGGAATTACATATTCTCTATTTTTACTAGTTGGTATGGTAAATTGATTTGTGAAGACTAATCCTATAGGTATGATTATTGCTATCAAACTATTTATCATCATATATGGAATTATTATATTAAAATCTTCTCCAAAAAAGATTGGAACAAATTTGTTAGCTACTGCTGCCATAGAGCTTGCTCCAAATACACCAATACAAATTGTTATCTGCAATGAACTTTTTAAATACTTTTGAATATTTTTTATATCTGCTTTTTCATATAGATTTGCTATTGCTGGCATAAGTACCGTACTTAAAGATGTAATAAAGGCTAATGACATTTTAGGAATCCTTAAGCTTTGTGAATAGTATCCAACATCAGTAACACTTGCTAATGCTCCTACAATAATTTGATCTGCAACTGTATAAACTTGAATACATATTTGAGGAATAAAATATATAAATGATTCTCTTAAATATGGCTTTATATTTATATTAGAAAATTTAATTTTATTTACATATTTAAATATGGATTTCCAAAATATTATACATCCAAATAAAGCTGATAAAGAATTAATAAGAATATATTTGTTTAAATCACTATAGCTTTTAACTAGAGTAAATATTAGTATTACACTTATAGTCTTTATAACTGTATTTCTAACCACTATTTTCTTAAAATTTTCTAATCCTATATAAAACCAACTTATATCTATTAAGGAAGATATCACAACTGGTAATTGCAATATGAATAAAAGTTTTAACGAATCCCCTTGAATTGTAAAAAATATAATATACGCAATAATTGATATAAGACTAGTTATAACTTGCAAAAGCCATATATTCCAAAAAGTTTTACTTCTTTTTTCCTTATTATCTCTAGTATAAGCTATATGCTTACTTCCATATCTATCTATACCAAACTTTCCAAACACTGAAAATAATATTGCAAAAGAACTAGTATAATTACTTATTCCAATGCCATCTGCCCCTAAAACCCTTGCTATATATGGTGCTGTTATTATTGGTAAGATTAATATTAAAATTTCATATCCTATATTGTATAAATAATTTTTAACTATTCTCTTATTGCTCATATCTCTCCTTAACAATAAAGTAATCCGTATCATATTTTATAAAATTTATATTTTCCTGAATCCATAATTATTTTTACTTTAATTATTTTTTACTTTAATTATTTTTCTAGCTAACTAAATAATTGTCTTTTTACTTTAATTATTTTTCTATCTGAATCTATAATTGTCTTTTTGCTTTCATAATTTTTCTACAATGTATATAAACGAAATTATAAAAGAAACTAGTTATATTTAATTTTATTTTTTAGACTTTTTATTAAATTAAATATCCTTAATTTCCATAAAATCACCCTTAATTTATCTCTTTTATTTAAACTTTTTAAAAATATAAAATCCTTAATTTTAACATCTAAATCTGAATATTTAGATTCCTTAAAATCTCTATAGTTTCTATTAACATCTGTATTAGTATAATGATAAATAAAATATGATAATATGCTTGCTCTAAATACCTTAAAGCTATTGGAATTTACTTGAATATTATTATTAATAATATATTGAATTATACTAGTCATTGCATGATAGTAATCCTCTGCTAATTTAGTATTTTTTTTATGAATAGCTGAGGTATTTCTTTGCCTATAATAATATAAATCTTCATTTATAAATGCTATGTTATTACTATTATTAATTACTTTAAAAACTGGAAATATATCTTGAACATATCTCCCACTTTCAAATTCAAATTCATTTTCTAAAAGCAAACTTCTTTTAAATAGCTTGTTCCATAGCTGCCCTTGAATATTAAAATTTAAAATCATATCTATAACTTCACTTGAAGAATATATCTTATCCTCCAAAACATCATAACTAAACACTCTATTATTTTTATTATTAGCTCCATAGTAAAGATTGTAATTACACATAACTATATCAGCTTTAGTTTTATTAGCCTTATTAACCATTAGTTCTAACATATTAAACTTAATAAAATCATCTGAATCTATATATAAAACATATTCTCCACTAGCATGTTTTAAAGCTAAATTTCTTGCCTCTGAAACTCCCTTATTTTTTTGAGATAATATTTTTACTTGCTTAAATTTCTTTTCATATTCTCTAATTATCTCCATACTTTTATCAGTAGATCCATCATCAACAAGTATCACTTCATAATTACTAAAGCTTTGTTTTATAATACTTTCTAAACACTCTCTTAAATATTCTTCTACATTAAAAACTGGTATAATTAAGCTAATCATAAATTCACCTCTTTACCCATTTATCTAAAAGATCTAATAATATTCATTAATAGCTCCTTAGTTTTTGATCTAAATATTTGATGTGGCTTTCTCCAAGTTCCTTCATAATGATGAATTGTATATGTGTTTTTTGTAATTTTAGGCTCTTCCCATGCATGTCTTTTAGGATAAAAATAATCCTTAGGATATACAGCCACATCATCACCATAATAAGAAATACTATCTTGATTATTTATATATCCTAGTTTTTTTGCCATGTTTGTAATGTGTATTGGAATTGCTAATTCTTGTAACTTTTCCTTATATTTTGAGTAATTTATCAAATTATAATATTCTAGAATCTCTCCTAAAAACTTATCTTGCCTTCTGCATCCCCATATACCAAAAGCTATTTGATCTTCCTCTTCAACTCCTGTAAATGACTTATTATCTAATAAATCATCTAATGGCTTTAAGATTTCAATATCAGTATCTAAATATATACCTCCATAATTGTATAAGACCCAAATTCTACAGTAATCTGATACAAAAGCCCACTTTTTATCTTCATATGCTTCCTTAGCGAAACTACACATATCTATATTAAAGTTTTCTTCATTCCACTCTATTATCTCGTAATCCTTAAGATACCTTTTCCACGTTTCCATACATTTATTTATTAACTTAGTTTTTTCACTTCCTCCAAACCAACAGTAGTGTATAACTTTAGGTATTTTATCCATACACTTCACCTACTCTTTTAATCTATTTAAGCCCCCATTTACTGCTCCCCAATAATTCTTTACTTATTAATTTCTATTTTTTACTGATTAACCCCAACTTTTAATTCTCAATCCCCATTTTTTCCTTATCAATTTCTATTTTTCACTGCTAAATATTCATTTTTACTGCTCAATCCTCATTTTCCCGCTATTAATTACCCATTTTTTCCTATTCAATACCTATTTTTTATTAATCAATTTCTTTTTTTTACTTACTTATTTAATATTTACTAAGATCTATCATTTCAGCTATTTCTAAATCGCATTCAATAGGATAAAATCCCTCTGTACCACTAGATGGTGTAAATGTAAGCTCTCCAAAATATAATTTATCATCTACAGCATTGAAATCAACTCTTACATAAACAAAGTTACTTGCTAATATTTCAGAAAGCTCAATTAATTTTTCTAGATTTTTTGGTTTTTCTATATGCTTTGCACGATCTTTTAGCTTTCCTCTAAACTTAGCTTCTGACCAATCAGCATAATAATAATTTTCTTTATATACATTAAATCTATCTGTATGAACCTCAATAAATCCAACCTTTCCATTAAAACAATGCAAATTATACTCTATTAAAGCGCCATTATTATTTTCTAAATATTCTTCGCATAATATCATTGTTTTTATATTTTTATATTGCAGTTCTTTTGTATATTTGTAGTACTTTTCTTTCATTAACCTTCTAAGCTTTTTATTAGTTAGCCTTTTATCCAGTAATGACTTATCTCTACATATAATATTGCCACCAGATCCATTATTCAGCTTCAAAACAAATTTTTCTGGTAATTCATCATAATCAATTTCGTAAGCACTTCTATATATCTTATATAACACTGGTAAATATTCACTTCCTATTTTTTCTTTAACATAACCTCTAACTTGATATTTATCTACTAATGAAGTAAATCTTTCAACTTGTCCATATAGTTTTATCCATTGTATTTTTTCACCATAATACTTTGGTTCATTTAAATTTAATACCTTGCCATAAGCCCTAAAATTATCTATATATATAACAAGCTTAGTGGGTAGCAAAGCACAAATCTTTCTTAATTTTTTCAATATATCCCCCCCTTATAAATGGCTTTAGGATATATCTTCAGCATATCTTTCCATTGCACATAAAACTGATCTGCAAATTTATATAAGAATTTCCCCGTTAATGTAGGACTATTAATTTTTGCAAATGATTCAATAAATATAAGTTTTTTTCTAAATATCTTTGCTATTATACACATTGGTATAGTAACTAAAGCACCTGTTGATATAACTACATCCGGCTTTTCTTTTATAAATATTTTTAAGGCATTTATAGTATTTACTAACATTTTGAATATAAATGTTTTTTCATGCCTATTCACTTGTTTTAAATAATAAGTTTTTCTGTTATCTTTTATAGCTTGATAAGATGTTTTTTCAGTTATAATGAAGCTATCATACTTATCCATAATCGGCTTAAGCATCATTAGTTGATCAAAATGCCCTCCCGTGGAAGCTATAAAACAAATCTTTTTCATTTTAATCTACCATTTCACTTTCATATTTATATATAATATACACATTTTATTGTTCGATTTTTAAATTAAGAATTTCTCTTCTTCCTATTGAATAATAATCTACTTTAATTTCTTTAACTTCATCTAACCTAAAGCAGTTTCTGCCATCAAATATTATTGGTGTATTCATTAACTCCATATATTTTTTTAATTCTATTGCTTTTATTTCCTTCCATTCTGTAAATATAAATACCATATCTGAACCTCTTAAAGCATCTTCTGGATTAGATACATAACTTATTTCTGTAGGATATTTTCTCTTAAAGTTTTCTATCCCTACTGGGTCAAAGGCTACTATTTCTGCTCCTTCATCCAATAATCTTTTTATATTAGATATTGATGGAGCTTCCCTTAAATCATCTGTTTCAGGCTTAAATGTCAATCCAAGTACTGCAACTCTTTTTCCTCTTAAGCTTCCAAATCTTTGCTTTGCTTTTTTAAATAACCTAAGCTTTTGATTTTCATTTACTTCTATAGCTGCCTTTATAGTTTTTATCTCATATCCATGATCATTTGCTAACCAATGAAGAGCCTTAGTATCTTTAGGAAAGCATGATCCTCCATAACCTAGTCCTGCATTTAGGAACTTCTCCCCAATCCTTTTGTCATAACTCATTCCTTTTACTACATCCCCTACATCTGCATTGATAATTTCACAGACATTAGCTATTTCATTAATAAAACTTATTTTTAATGCTAAAAAATCATTTGAAGCGTATTTTATCATCTCTGCACTTTTTCTATCTGTACAAATTATAGGTTTATTAAATTTACAATATATTTCTCTTAATATATTTTCTGCTCTTTTTGATTCTACCCCTATAACTATTCTGCTTGCTCGCATGGTATCTACTATAGCCGTTCCTTGTGATAAAAACTCTGGATTAGATGCCACCTCAACATTTACATTGTTAACTGTATTTTCTTTTATGAATTCTTCAAGTCTATCATTAGTTCCTATTGGCACAGTAGATTTAACTACAACTAAACAATCATTTTCTACATTCTCAGCAATTTGCTTACATACATCAAAGACATAATCTAAATTAGCTGATCCATCTTCTCTCTCTGGAGTTCCAACTCCAATAAATACAACAGTTGCATTTTTATATACATTTTTATAATCAGTAGTAAAATCTAATCTACCAGCATCAAAATTCCTCTTAATTATTTCATCTAAGCCCGGTTCATATATTGGAGCCTTACCACTTTTCATTACTTCAACTTTCTTTTCATCAATATCTACGCATAATACATTGTGTCCGATTTCTGAAAGACATGCTCCTGTAACTAATCCAACATAACCAGTCCCAGCAATTACTATATCCATTCACTTCCTCCAATCAATATGCATTCTTATCTCCAAATAACAGAATAATTGTTTTTAATATTAACCTTATATCTCCCTGTATATTTCTATAATTCACATAATCAATATCTAGCTTCATCCAATCCTCAAAGCAAATATTATTTCTTCCAGATACTTGCCAGTAACAAGTAAGCCCTGGCTTTACTTCCAGTCTCTTTAGCATCCAAGGTTCAAATTTTTCTACTTCACTTGGAAGGCTTGGCCTTGGTCCGACCAAACTCATTTCACCTTTTAAAACATTTATTAACTGCGGTAATTCATCTATACTTGTTTTCCTTATAAATCTTCCTATTTTTGTAATCCTAGGATCATCCCTCACTTTAAACATAGGACCAGACATTTCATTTTTATGCTCTATGCTTTTTCTAAGAGCTTCTGCTCCATCTACCATTGATCTAAATTTATAAATTTTAAATTCCTTTCCATGTAAGCCAACCCTAGTTTGAGAAAAAAGTATTCGCCCTTTGGATTCCAATTTTATTAAAACTGCTGTGACTAATAATACTGGACTTACTAAAACAATACATATAATCGATCCAATAATATCTATCATTCTTTTAAGGATTAAGTAACTAATATTTTTCATACTTCCCCCTACTTTTATTAATAATATTGAATTCACTGTCCTCTCTTTATTAATAATCCTTAATTCATTGTGTTACTTTTACTAATTGATCCGTTGTTCTTATTGTTTTATCTAAAGATTCTAGTAAAAATGATAATCCAACACTCACTATTAATCCTACTAAAAATGCAATAGCAATATTAATTACTTTATTAGGACTTACTGGTTTCTCTGGAAGACTTACTTGTTGCAATACTTTTACATTCCCATTTGGAAATAATTCTTTTGATATTTTTATGAATTCCTTTGTAATTCCTTCAATTAAATCCCTTGCCTCTTTTGCATCTGTACTTTTAAACTTAATTTCTAAAATTTGCGTATCAGCAATTGTAATTACACTTAAGTTTTCTAGAACTTCATCTGCTTTTAAATTAACATTAGCGTCTTTTGTAGCACTTGAAATAAGATCCTTTGTTGTTATTACTTCGCAGTAAGTTTTCATTAATGTTTGATACATTATCACATCACTTTGACTATAACTTTCATTTGTTCCTGTAGATTCCTTTCCTATAAAAAGCTTTGTATTTGCTTCATACTCAGGCTCAATTACAAAAAAACTTAATACTGCTGAAGCCAATGTACATAATAATGTTATTATGACTATAATTCTTCTCCTTTTTTTTAGTATTCTTATAATTTCTTCAATACTTATTAACTGTTCTTCCAAATTACCTCCCCCATTCAGATTCATAAGTTATTTAAAATATCTACATAATAAAACTTATTCTTTTTCACAGATTTTCTATTAATAATGTCAAAACTTCTATATATGTACTTTTTTTCTATACATAATTTTTTATTAAAATTTATTATTTTCCTCATTTAATATCATTTTTTTCAATTTATTTAATTATATGATTACATTAAATATTTGTTACATCTAAGTATTTGGTAATACAAATTTATTTTTAGAAAGGTACTAGAAGATATATTTTTATTTTCTTTATTGTAAAAAAAGTACCCCAGGAGAAATTCCCCTGGGGCATAAAAGTTTAAATTATTTTAATTCATATTTTCTTTTTCTTAATATAACTATTCCTACTCCTACTAGTACTAAAGATATTACAAGTATTTGAGTACTTGATACCACTGAACCAGTTGAAGGCAATTTATCATTACTACTTCCATTTGAATCACTTGGCTCATTTACATTTCCTTGATTATTTGACCCACCTTGATTTCCAGGATCACTTGGATTTCCAGGCTTCTCTGGATTATTTGGATCACTTGGATCTGATGGTTCTGTTGGTTCTTCTGGGTTACTTGGATTCTCTGGGTTGCTTGGAGTTTCTGGATCTGTTGGATCACTTGGATCTACAGCTTCAGGAATTTTTTCGAATTTAGCATTCAATACTACATCGGAGCTAACTATAAATCTGTAAGTTGCATCTTTACTGACCTCTTTTCCATCTTCATCGAACCAACCTATGAAGTTGTATCCTTTATTTGCTGTTGCAACTAAAGTAGCTTCTTGACCTTCTACATATTTTCCTGTTCCAGCAATTGAACCACCTTCTGTTTTGTTTACTGTAACTGTATATTCCTTTGGTGCTGGTAATACATAATTTACAGTATAAATATTTTTAGATCCATCTTCTGCACGTACAACTATTGTTGATTTATTATTATGAATTGGTAATATAGTTAATGCTGCATTTTCTTCTGAAGTTGCTTCAACTAATTCTGGTAATTTTTCTAAATTAATTGAGTATTCATTTATAGTTGGATCAAAGTTTTCTAAAGCTTTACCATCTATTTTTATTTCTGTTAAAGTGTTTGTAGTTTTAGCATTTTCTTGCACTACATATTCATAAACTTTTACTTCTGTTAAGCCAATACAATTTCCAACTTGTGGTTGTTGTATATAAATTCTAATGCTATCAGTATTTATAACCTCATTTAAGAAATAAGTTGTTTCTCCTGCTGCATGTGATACTTCTGTTGTATTTGTATGTGGAGCAACAACATACTCTCCATTTTCATTTTTATAGCTAATTTCAACTTTCTTTGGAATTCTTGCACTTAAGTTATCTGTAAATAACCATAAATCTAGACGATCTATATCATATTTGTTATTCCAATCAAATTGGACATATGCTCCCTTAGGCTCACCATTTTCTCCAGTTAAATTACGCTCATTCCAGTTTGTCCAACGCTCATTAACATTTTCTCCACCATTTGTAATTCCATTATTGATAGAATTTAAGTTATCTGCTGTTACTACGCAACTTTGAGATAATGTTGGGATATCATCATTTTCACTTGAATTATTTATAGCAAGATTTCTAGCTGCTTTTAAAGCTGGAACTACACGTACATTTGCTATAACATTATAAGTTTCCTCTAATAACTCTACAGTACCAGGAACAGTAACATTTGTATTTTCAGTTGAAAAATCAAGACCATCAAGATTCCAATTAACAACAAACTCTTCTGATTCAGTACCATTTGCTAAATATCCTTTTACTGTCTTAGGAAGCGTAGGTATATTTCCTGAATATGTGAAAGTTGATACATTTTCCATTGAAACTACATCACCAATTACATGTACATTAACAACTACTGCAATATCTGTTCCTGATAATTTACCTGTAACTTTAAATATTTGAGGAGCACTTAATTGAGCTTCATCATATTCATTCCAATCAACTTTTAAAGTTTCAGTAGTACCATCACTATATCTAGCTGTAACTTCTTTTGGTAATAATGGCTTTTCTTCTAATGATACATAATAATCTTTAACTATATCATAAGATTCTATATATTTGTTATCACCTGCTGTATTTACAGTATTGATAGTTATAGATTTAGATTCTAATCCTTCACCTGAAACAGTTAAAGTCATTTCGCCTGCATCCTTAGTTGATTGAACTATAACTAAAGCCTTACCATTAAATGCACTTCTAGTTCCTGATTTATCAGTTGCTGGTTTATACCTATCTGTATCAGCTGCATTTCCATTATCTAAACCAACTATTTTACCATTTCCCTCAAGGGTATAAGTTAATCTATTATTTGCACCTGAAGCTATGTTTCCATTTGCGTCTACTAAGTCAACAGTAATATAAGATAAGTCATATCCATCTGCACTTATAGTAGTTTTATCAGCACTTAAATCTACAGTAGATACTTCTCCATAAGTTGTAACTGAAGATCTACCTTCTGTGTTAGTTAACAAATTACCTTCCTTATCATATCCCTTTGCTTCTATTGTTCCAGCTTCATATGGAACAGTAAAACTTGGATATAGTGAATCGTTTTCAAAAGTGTAATACTTATACCCTGCATCGGTTATATTCTCTGTTGCTGTTTTAGTTCCAATTAGTTTTCCATTTACATATAATTCAACTTTGTAAGCATCTGTAAATACATCAACTTGAACATTTCCATTTTCAACTGGGATATCTTCTTCATTCCATGTTGGTAATACATGTAAGGTGTTTACATCATCATTCCATTGACTTTGATATAAATAATAAACGTCTTTTTCAAATCCAGCTGTATCAACTATACCAAAGTAACTTGATTTTGGAGCTGCTCCAACTCCTCCACCAACAGTACCAGTTCCTGTACCATTCCAAGGTGTAGGTTCTCCAATATAATCAAAGCCTGTCCACACAAATTCCCCTGCATTATAGTCATGCTTTATTGTGTATTTCCATGCATCACTTGCAGAGTGTCCCCAACCTACTTTATTTGCATTATTATCAAACTCAGGTAATTGAAGATCCCTTCTACTTTCATTGTTATGATTTCTAACTTTGTAATATCCTCTACTATGAACTGCACTACTAGTTTCTGATCCATAAAGTATCCAATTACTTTTGCTATTTCTTAAACTGTTAAACTGATTTTCATTAGCATAGTTAAACCCTACTATACCACCATTATTAGCAATAACATCTGAAATAGCTATAGCTCTATTATCCAATCCCTTACTTTTGTTGTCTCCAATAGTAACAGGTCTAGTTGTATCTTCATCTTGAATCCAATTAACAATATTTTCTGCAATTGTAGCATAGTTAGATGAATCTCCTCCTATCCCTTCTAAAACTTCATTTCCTATTGACCACATAATTACTGATGGATTATTTATTGAAGTTTTAACCATTGCTCTAGCTTCAAATTCTCCCCAAGACATTCCTGGTTCCCCATTAATTATCTGGTTACCTTCTTCTATAGGAGTATTGAAGAATTTAGCAAAATCATTTACATTACCATTCTTAGAGTTTGTCCAAGTATCGAATGCTTCATTTATAACTAAAAGTCCTAATCTATCACAAATTTCTAATAACATTTGACTTGCTGGATTATGAGTAACACGAATTGCATTTACACCCATTTCCTTCATTATCTCCATTTGACGCTCAACAGCTCTATAATAAGATGCTGCTCCTAAAGCTCCTTGGTCATGATGCATACAAACACCCTTAAGCTTCATATTCTCCCCATTTAGCGAGAAACCTGTATCTCTATCAAAATTAAAATATCTGAATCCAAAGTCTACATAATAAGTATCAACTACTTTATCATTTACTATAACTTCATTTTTTACTTTATACATATTAGGGTTATCAACTGACCATAAAATTGGATTATTTACTACTGCAGTTTGCTTAAAAGTAAAACTTCCATTTGCAACTATATTTTCAGTTGTTTCTACTGGATTACTAACCGCTTCCCCATTAGAATTTACAACAGTAGTTTTAAGTTTAATATCATTATTATTATCTAATTCATTTTCTACAATTGTCTCAACTACTACATCAACATTTCCTCCTTTTTGTGATTCAACTTCTGGTGTAGTAACAGTTGTTCCTAAATGTGAAACATGGATAGAATCTGTAACTGTTAAAGTAACATCTCTATATATACCACTCCCTGAATACCATCTACTACTTGGAATTGGATTTTTTACTTTAACGGCTATTATATTTTCAGTTTCACCATCACATATTAATTCATCAGTAATATCAAAAGCAAATGCTGTATAACCATAGTTATGTTCACCTACTAGCTTACCATTTACATAAACTTCAGCATTCATATAAACACCATCAAAATTTATAGTAAATTCTTTACCTTCATACTTTTCTGGAACAACAAAATGCTTACGATACCATCCAGTACCACCTAATAAAAACCCACTTTCTGCTTCACCTTCAACAGTAAAATCTCCTTCAATACTCCAATCATGTGGTAAGCTTAAAGAACGCCAAGATGAATCATTAAAATCAACTGCTTCTGCACCTGCTTGATCACCTTTGTAAAAGCGCCAATCTTGGTTAAATAATGTAGATCTTTCTCCATCCTTAATAAAACCTACATACACTGTTTCAGCATTTTGCTTTTGCTTAATTTCAGAGCTTAAAGATATTGCAGATGTTCTATTTGTTGGTACTAAGCTAGTCATTACAGACATCCCTACCAATAAAGCACAACATTTTTTTTGAAATGGTCTCATCTCAAATCCTCCCCTTATAAAATATCTTTTTTATTTATTTGAACAATATTATTAAGCATAAATTTTTTAATCTTATATAAGTGCTATTTAGCTATAATAATATCGATCGAAACTATATAAAACACTGAAATACTATTTTTTTGATACTATAATTTCAAAATAATTAACCACATTTAAAACTTCTTTAACTAATATTGCAAATGTTATTTCACTTAATTTATTACATATTTCACATTATATCACTATATTTCACTCTAATGTAATCATTTACTAAACCTATTAGAAATTTATAGATTTATCTAAGAATTTTCATAATTTCAACTTGTAATAATTAAGCCCCAGGGGAAATTCCCTGGGGCCAAGAAGAATGGAAATTACTTTCTTCTTCTTAGTACAGTTCCAGCACCAATAAGTGTCACTGCAATTCCTACTAATGCAAGTGATGAAGTTCCCCCTGTTAGAGGTAAATTACCACTACCATTATTAGAAGATCCACTGTTTCCAGAGCCTCCATTATTAGAATTGTTATTACCATTGTTGCTGTTGTTATTGCTGCCATTATTATTATTATTGTCTCTTACTACTAGCTGATCTATTGCTTTTTGTAATTCAAGCTCTGCTTTTAATACATCAGCTTCTGTAGCATTTTTATCTTTTAATACTTTTTTAGCTGCTTTTAATTTTTCACTAAGGACTTCAAAACTTTCTTTTGTGTAGTCCTTCTTCTTATAACCTTCTGCTTTATTTATTAAAGCTTCAAGTCTTTCTTTGCTTGGTTTTACTTTTAATTCAGAGAAAGCTTTAAATAATTCATCATAAGCTTTTTGAATTTCCTCTTCTGAAGCATTCTCATTTAAAAGAACTTCCTTCGCAATTTCTAATTTATCTTTTAAGGCATTCCAGGATTCTTCTGTATAGTTTTCACTATTTAAGTTCATTATCTTTTCTATTAAATCAGTTAAAGCTCCTTTATCTGTATTTTCAAAAGATAAAGATTCTATTGCTTTAATTAATCTAGCTACTGATGCATCTATAACTTCTTGTGTTGCTTCTTCATCTGCTAGTATAGCCTTAGCTTCTTCTAAAGCTTCTTTAAATTCAGCAACTAATGATTCATCTTCAACTTTTGAAAGGTCTTCTTCTGATATTGAACTTGCTTTATCAACTAAAGCTTGTAATTGTTCTTTATTTGCAGGTTTATTTTCAACTACAACTAAAGAATCGATAGCTTTATCAACATTCTCTATAGCTTCTGTTACCATATCTTTTGTTGCATCAGCATTAGCTAAAACAGTATTTGCAGCTTCTAAAGCTTCCTTAAGAGCATTGAATGTTGCTTCTGTGTACTCTACATCACTACCTATAATAGCATTTGCTTTATTAATAACAGCTTTTAAATCTTGAATATCAACTAATCCAGTTATTGCATTTACTAAATCTTCTTTAGCTTTATCAATATCAGATTGACTTGCACTTGCTAAATTATCTAATATAGATTTTGCAGCTTCTAAAGCTTCAGTAAATATAGCAAAACTTCCTGATGTGTAGTTTTCTGCTATATACTCATCAGAAGATGCTATTAATTCTTCTAAATCAGTTATATTTGGTATATCATAATTGTTGATTGTAACTATTTCATATATAGTAGGAGCTACCCCTTCCCAATCAATTCTTATTTCATAAATGTTATCATACTCAGTATTTAGAATTTCATTTAAACTCTTATCTAGTGTTCCAAGTTCATTCCAAATCTCTTGTCCATCTTCATCATATCCAGTTCTAACCATAACTTTAGCATTTGAAATACCATTACCACTTTGAACAATGTTTATTTTCTTAACATCTGTATTTTCAGATAAACGATATGTTAAGCTTCCTGATTTTATTTGTCCATTATTAGTATTTGGTTTATATGCTGTAGTTAAATCGCCATCTTTAATATTTTGTGGTCCAAATCCTTCTACCTCTATTGGATTAGAAACAAAAGTTGGATCATTTACATTTGGAACATATTCACCATCATTAATTAAGATTTCGCTTATTTTAACCCATCTATGCATATAATTTGCAGTAAATAGTATTCTTAAATATCTTGCTTCTTTAGCTGAATCTAATTCACCTTTTACAAAAGCATGAGAAATTGGAACTATAGTTGTACTATCTCCATGGTCATATCCAGCATCAACTGGCTTAGCATCCATATCGCTATTATCATTTTCTACGCCATCACCAATAGTTATTACATCTGTCCCTTCTTCTCCATCTAAAGATATTTGGAATTTAGCATCTCTTAGGAAATCTCTTTCTGTATCTAATACAGCATAAGTAATATTACTTATATTCATAGTTTGTCCTAAATCAAATACTATGCCACTATCTTTTCTTGGGAAAGAATCAAATGATGCTGATGAATTAAAGTTTTTATCAAATATGCTTTCTACTTTACCATTAATTTTTACAAATGATTCTACTATAGATGGAGCATATATTTCATTAGACTTAACTTCAAATTTATTTAAATTGAAAGTAACATCTTTATTTGCTATTAATCTTACATATCTAGCATCTTGTAAATTACTTCTTGTTTCTAAATTAACATCAGTCCACTCTAATCCATTCATAGATGTTTGTAATGCTAATCCATCCATATTTGATACTTCTAAAGCTATTTCACTTAAGTCCTTAATTCTATCTAACTTAATTCCTATATATTCATTAGCCTGTAAAGTTATATTTTCTTTTGGAGCTAGCTTTGTTAACTCTTCATTTTCAAAAATTGATGCAAGCTCTAAATCAGTATTTGTATAAACATTCTTTGTAGATACCTCTGATCCATACTTTTTAACACTAATTTCTGAGAAGATTACCCATTTATGTGCCTCTTCCTTGTTAGTTAATCTAACATATCTAGCTTCTTTTCCTTCAAGATTTTCTTCAATTATATCTTGTCCACTATCTTTTCCTGTATATTCTTTAAATGTTGTCCAATCTTGATTGTTTATTGAATATTCTAATTTATAGCTAGACCATTTATCGCCTGAACCATTTCTTCCAACAACAAATCTAACATCTCCTACTGGAATTACTGAACCTAAATCTACTCCAATGTAATCTCCAGCATAACTCATATCTCCTGTATGAGTTTTATACCAAACATCAGTTGAGTCATTACCATCTAATAAGTTTGCCTCAGATCCACTATAAATTCCTTGCCATCCTGGAGTTCTTATTATAGTAGCATTTATTTCATTATCTTCTTCTACAATATCATCTTTATTAATTATTATGTCTTTAACACCAAACCATGTATTTGATTTATCTTTAGTTGCAATAACACGAACTCCCATTGCATCAAGATTTAAACCATCAACAACAATTTTACTTGGCATAGTATAAACTTCTTCATTTAAATCTATCCATTCTCTACCATCTACTGTATATTGAATCTTAGCTTCTTGCATTGTGTCATTTGGATTAGAAATAGCACCTAATGAAAATTCTATGTCTTTAATATTAATTACTTTATTGTACTTAACGCCAATATAAGTTCCTGCTACTATAGAATTTGGATTCTTATAAACAACTTCAGTTGAAGGATTGTTATCTAAAACATTTGATAAGTTTCCAGCTGGAACATCTGATCTATTAGTTATAACAGATGCAACTACCTTAGATGGATCTACTATCCCAGAAACTATTGGAGCTAAAGCTTGTTCCATTGTTTTTATAAATGGAACAATATGTTGAACACCTACTTCTGCATATTCAGTATGATCTACATAATGAAATCCATAAGTCTTTGAATTTTCAAATGCAGCTTGTGCTTCTGAATAGTTTGTCCAAACATCATTATTATTTCCTTCTTCATTTGCAATAATAGCTTTTAGATATCCAATTGCTGCTGTTGTTGTATCTTCCCAGCAATTTAACCAGTAAATTATTTGATCTCTTGTCTTTGCATTTCCTGGATTATTTTTATAATAAGCTGCTGCATCTTTAATTTTTGTAAACTCTTCAATTAATGCTAATGCATCTTCTTTAACAAGTGCACCTGAATCATATTTTTCTTTAAATGCTGTTAATTTAGGAGCTAATTCGATAGATTCTTGTAATGCAGTAACACGACCATCCATATTTTGATTTATCATGTGCTTACTAATTTCACGTAAAGCAGATGAAGCTTCAGTTTCTATCGCTGTATTATGATCCATATATTTAAATGAATCATTCCAGTTTTTATCTGCCTCTGCTTTAGTCTCCCAAATGTTCCAAGAATAATCTGCAACTGCAAATAGAGCTGATTTGTTAGCTTCTGATTGTTGCATTGGATTTAGCATTATTCCTTCAATAAGTGTTGGATCTACTCCTGGATGTAAAAATGTATCATTACCACCCATAATTAAATGTTTCTTAGAGTTATCTGAACATGGCCAGTTAATCCAATAATATGGTGCTCTACCTGTATTATTTTTGAATGTTTGTGAGAAATTTTGAGTTACTTCTCCCCAAATTCTTCCACCAGTCATAACAAGTTGTACATTTTCTGGAGCTTGTTGTAAATAGCTAAACTCATTACTTGATCCATTTCCCATATAATCAAAAGGAATGTATGGTAATGTAGTTTTCATATCAGGATATTGTGCCTTTACTTCAGTTTCTAACCAAGTAGTTATATCGTTTACTAATCTAAGACCAAGTTCTCCTCCTGGATTAGCAAAGTCATCTGCAAGTATAGCAATTTGTCTAACACCTTGATCTATAACTTGTTTAAGCTTAGCTTTTAAATCAGCTAAATCATTTTGATACCCTGCTTCATCTTTATTTATTCCAAAGGCATCGTTTCCTGGAAATGGATGAATTCCATATACAAATCTACACTTAGAAGCATTACCTGCATCTGCTAATTGCCTAATCCATGTAAGCTCGTCTTCAGTATAAAGTGAACGCCACTGAACTCTATGCTTTGGATCATCTTTAGGAGCATAGAAGTAAGCATTTAATTTATAATACCCGCCATAAGTCATAAGATCACTTCTGTCTTCTACTGACCATGGATTTCCGTAGTATCCTTCTATAAATCCTCTAGTAACTACGTTTGCATAATCTTCAATTTTAAAATTCCTTATTATATTATTATTTATTTGATTTACTACATGATATAAAGTTGTTAACCCATAAAAAGCTGCATCCGTATCTTTTCCAAGAACAGTAATAACATTATTATCAGCAGCTAAGAAATAAGAATCAATTTTACTAAAAAGATTTTCTGTTGATAAAGTATATTTGTCTGCATACTGATCAACAAATTCACCAGACCCCTCAATACCTACTAAAATATTAGTTTTTCCATCAACAACTGCATTAGATGATGAAACTTCATAGCCAATGTTATGTGCTTTTAAAATTTCACTTTCTAAGCGAGTCTTGGTATAGCTATCTATACCAGTTTCATAAACAACGTTTACACCATTATTAAGATTAGAACTTCCATCATTATACTCTATTCTTTGTGGTGATGGATAAATTTCATACTCAGTATTTTCTACTGTAGTGACTTCAGCATTAGGTACTCCATTAGACAGAGTTTCAGCCGATACACTAATTGTGCCTGACATATTCGATAATAATATGGCTCCAGTAAGCATTGCTGATAAATACCTTTTAGATTTTTTTATCATCGTCTCTTTCCCCCTTAAATTTATTTTGTTATGCATTTGATCTAACAAAATGGATATATTTAAGTTTGATTTTTCTATAACTGTACTTCGAATTTGCTTCTTCTATAATTTGACTGTTGCGTAGATTTGCACACATTCCCTCATTTGCTTCCAAGTAAACATAATATGGGTTTAATTTTAGTGCATTGTTGCATAAAAAAAGCCGAAAAGAATACTAACTCCTTTTCAGCTAATGCTCAAACTCAATTGATTACACGCTAATTTAACAAATACATGACAATGTTTTCATATATATTCTAGTATATTTTACCTTTAATTACAATAATTTTTTTCTAAAATTTTATCATTTTTTTGTATATGTTTTAATACTTATACTCATTCAATTATGAATTCTTTTTAAAATGTAATCTTTTTGACTATCATTACTATTAAGAAGAAGTTCCATAAAACTTTCATCCTCGATTAATTTCATTATTTGTGTTATTAAATCAATATGATTTTCACTACTAACACTAGCAATAGTTATAAGTATTCTGACATTTTTATGACTAGCAAATACAATTGGAGTTTTAAAAGTGCTTATTGTTATTCCAAAACTATTAACATATTTTCCTGGCTTAGCATGAGGTATTGCTATTTCATCATCAACTACAATTTAAAAGGGAAGTAAAAAACTCCCCAAACATATGGGAAGTTTTTTCTTATCTACTTCAATTAATTGTACCTATGTAATATAGAAAATTATAAATAATACATATTAAATCTTGATTATTGTATTTAATAATTGATAATCCCCAAGGTCGTCGCGAAACGCGACTCCCTTGGGGATTATACTACTCTTTTCCCAATATCTAAATGAAAGTTTCAATTCTCATCTGTTTAATATTCCATTGTTATTATAAAATCTCTCCATTAGATTCTATTACTTTCTTATACCAGTCAAAAGATTTCTTTTTGTATCTTTTTAATGATCCACTACCATCATTATTTCTATCTACATAAATGAAACCATATCTCTTTTTCATTTCTCCAGTAGTGAATGATATTGGATCAATGCATCCCCAAGTTGTATAACCAATAACTTCGACACCATCAATTTCTATAGCCTTTTTCATTTCAACTATATGATTAGATAAGTATTCAATTCTGTTATCGTCATCAACTGTTAAGTCATCTTTAAGAACATCAACAGCTCCAAACCCATTTTCTACTATAAAAATTGGGATTTCATACTTATCGTATAGTTGATTTAAATAAAATCTTAATCCAACTGGATCAATAGTCCATCCCCATTCAGATGTTTTTAAATATGGATTTTCTACAACATCAGCCTTACCTGCTGAATCATTTCCTGTTCTCTTCAGTTCTTTATTTGCTGTTACTACTGTTGTTAAATAATAGCTACATCCAATAAAATCAACTGTTCCCTCTTTTAGAATTTCTTCATCTTCTTTAGTTATATCTAATTTAAAATTATTTCTTTCCCATAACTTTAATGTATGCTTTGGATATCTTCCACGAACATGAACATCTGTAAACATAAGTTGTTCTCTATTTGCTTCTTCTGCCTTCATTATGTCATCTGGATTGCATGAATAAGGATAACTTGGCATTGCCGCAACCATACATCCAATCATGAAATTTGGATTAATTTCATGTCCTATCTTAACAACTTTTGCACTAGCTACAAATTCATAATGAGCAGCTTGATACATAACTTCTTCTTTATTTTCATCTTCTTTATAAATTATTCCAGAGTTAGTGAATGCATAAATTGGATTTGTAGTTATAGTTTGGTTATTTATTTCATTAAAAGTCATCCAATACTTAACTTTATCCTTGTATCTCTTCATCACAACTTCACAAAATCTTACAAAGAAATCAATTAACTTACGATTACGCCATCCACCATAATTTTTCACTAAATTATATGGCATCTCAAAATGACTCAATGTTATTACAGGTTCAATGTTATATTTTAATAGTTCATCAAATAAATCATCATAAAACTTTAAACCTTCTTCATTTGGCTCTAACTCATCACCATTTGGGAATATTCTAGTCCAAGCTATACTTGTTCTAAAGCATTTAAATCCCATTTCAGCAAATAATTTAATATCATCTTTATAGTTTTCATAAAAATTAATTCCATCATGATTTGGATAATAATTTCCTTCAATAATACCATCAGTTATTTTTCTTGGAATAGTATGAGTTCCTGCTGTCATAACATCTGCAATACTTAGTCCTTTTCCACCCTTATTATAACCACCTTCAACTTGATGAGCTGCTACAGCTCCACCCCATAGAAAGTCTTTTGATAATCCCATATTTTAAATACCTCCGTAAATCTTAGTGAACAACCTTTATAATTGAATCATTTTCTTCAATTTCTTTATTATCAATTACAATTACATCTGATAAATCACTTGCATTTGTAACTAATACTGGAGTAACTGTGCTATATCCTTCCTTCTTAATTCCATCAATATTAAATGAAAGAAGCTTTTGTCCCTTTTTAACCTTATCTCCAGACTTAATATGCGTATCATAATACTTGCCATCTAACGCAACAGTATTTAATCCAACATGAATTAAAATTTCTGTTCCATTATCAGATACAATTCCTATAGCATGTTTTGTTGGGAATATAGTTGAAACAACTCCATCAATAGGTGATACAACTTCTCCCTTAGATGGAATAATTGCCATTCCTACCCCTACAGCTCCTGATGCAAAAACTTCATCTTCAACTTCTGATAAGTTAATTTGCTCTCCTTTAATTGGTGATACTAATTCTTCAATTTTATTATCATCTTCTTTAATATCTACTACCTTTTCTGCTTCCATTTCCTTAATTTCTTCTTCTTTTAATCCAAACATGAATGCTAGTACTGTACCAAGAATTAATGCTGTTCCAACACCAAGTACATATCCTATAAATGGAGTGTAAACTGGAGCTGAGAAAATGTTGTGGAATACATAAGCATTACAAGTAACTCCAAATGCACCGCAAATAGCACCACCAACACCACCTGCAATAGCTAAAATTGGAATAGTTCTTCTATATCTTAAAATAACTCCATAAATTATTGGCTCAGTTACACCTGCTAATATTCCTGTTAAAGCAGTTGAACCTGTTAATGATTTTAATTGAGTATGTCTTTTTGATCTTAAGAATAAACCTAAAGCTATACCAATTTGTGCAAATACTGCTGCAACTGCTGCTCCTTCAATTGGATCTCCTCCTGTAGTTGCAAGATTTTGTAATGTAATAGGAGTAAATCCCCAGTGAAGTCCAAATACTGCTAAGAAAGGCATACCTGCACCTAAAACTATACCTGCTAATATATGACTCTTATCAATTAACCACATAACGGCATTAGAAATAACATCACCAACAGTTGTTCCAAATGGTCCAAATAGAATAACTGTTAAAGGAACCATAATTAATAGTGAAAACATTGGTACTAAGAATAATTGTAAGTCTTTTAAAATTATCTTCTTTAATAATTTATCAACCCAGTAGTAAATAAATATTGATACGAATATTGGGAATACACTTGATGCATAATCAATAGGTGTTACTTTTAATCCTAAAAAGTCTACAATACCTTCTGATCCAATTAATCCTGTGTAGCTAGGATCTAAAAGTGCTGCACCAATAGCTCCTCCAACAAACATATTACCTCCAAGCTTCTTAGCTAAAGTTATTCCTAAGAATACAGGTAATAAGTAGAATACTCCATTTCCAGCTGCTGATAAAATAGCATAAGTAGTAGTTGAATCAGACATCCATCCAAATGATGTTAATACAGTTAATAATGCCTTTACCATACCTGCTCCTGCTAAAGCTGGTATTAATGGTGAAAATGCTCCTGATATAGTTTCAAAAATCATAGAAACTAATGATACCTTTTCTCCTTTTTCATTAGAAGAACTATCCTTTAATCCTATTTTTTTTGTGATAGTATCATAATAATCAGTAACCTTATTACCAATTACCACTTGATATTGTCCACCACTATTTACAACAGATAAGACATCTTTCATTTTTTCTAATTCTGCTTTATTAGCAACAGAAGTGCTCTTAAGCTTAAAGCGTAATCTTGTAGCACAATGCACTAAACTTATTACATTGTCTTTTCCTCCAACTAATTTTATTATTTCTTCGGCTTCTCTTTCAAACTTCATTTTAAATCTCCCCTCCAAAATTTATATATAAAAAAAGACCTAAGTTTTTAGAGATGCTAATTAATACAAATTAGATATACAAAAATACAATTAGTATAATTTCTAAATAAAATAACTACCGTATATCTAATTCTATAATATAATCTCTTAAACTTAGGTCACGCCTGCTAAACCAGTAACGATCCTACAAATATTTATTTTTTCTTACTAATACTAGACAATCTATTTAAATGTAAAGTTAAATACAACAATTCATTTTCACTTATGTTCCATTTATAAGTTACTTCAAGAAACATTTTAATCTTTTTAGCACATTTAAAATCCTCTGGATATTTAATCTTTACAATTTCCAATAAAGATGTATCAACATTGACGCTTTCATTTTTAAGTTGTCTACTTATAAAACAACGTAAATGTGATATAACCCTTGTATAATCAAAAGAATACTCATTCATTTCTATTCCATAATTATATTTTATAATATCTAATATACTATCTATTATTTTGGTTAATAATAATGTTTCTTCCATATTATCTGTTTCTAAATGAGCATTTGCAAAATGTAATGTTATAAAAGCTACCTCTGAATCTGGGATGTTCTTACCAGTTTTTACTCTTAGGTAATCAACAGCCCTTTTAGAGAATTCATACTCTTCAGGATATATTTGCTTTATCTCCCATTGAAGTGGGTTTCTAAAAAATAATCCATCATCTATTCTTTTTAACATATAGCTAATATGATCAGATAAAGTAATTAAAATCGTATCATTTAATTCATATCCAAGAGCCTCTTTTCCCATTTCAATTATTTCACTAGCAAGCTCTACATCATTTAAAGGTATTCTTCCTAATAATGTATAAAGATCATTTAAAGATTCTTTATCATTAAATATAAATCTTTTTTCTATTTTTTTACTATCTATTAAATCCTTTGGAAACTTTTGAAATCCTATGCCTTTTCCCATAACGATTTGCTCTTTTCCAAGGTCATCTATAACAAGTACTACATTATTATTAAACACCTTCTTAATACGCATAACTACCTCCAAAACAATAAAAAAAGACCCAAAATACCGATATACATAAATTAAGCATATCATTATTCCCGGTCACGCCTGATCAAAATTCGTCAGTAACGATCCATATTCAACTTATATTTAAAGTATAGGTGAAAACTTATTCATTGTCAACAAAAATATACAAATACCATCTAAATTTATTACAAAGAAATTATATATTTATACTTAATTTCATATTAATTGTCCTTTAATCATAAGTAAATAAGTTACCCTTAGTAAAATTAGCAATACTTATACTAAGGACATATATAAGATGTAAATTGTAGTTTTATACTAATTCTTTGTTGTAATTATATAATAATTTATTTTAAAACTTTCAGAAAATAATCAATATTGCCAACAAATACTATTTGTATTATATTTGTATCCATGTTATTATAAATGAGTAGCAAGTTGCTAACAAAATAAAAAAGTTTCATTTCGATAATTAGTTTCTCAAAATTAGAGATTATTATCAAATTAGAATCTTTAATTTTAGGAGGACTATATATGTCAGATAAAACATTAACATGCAGAGATTGTGGAAGCGAATTCGTTTTTTCAGTAGGAGAACAAGAATTCTATAAAGAAAAAGGATTCGATAACGAACCAACAAGATGTGCTGCTTGTAGAAGAGCTAAAAAAGAACAAAATAGAAGATAATTTTAGATTGTTATAAGCTATAGTGAAAACTATAGCTTTTTTATTGTATTTTTAATACTAATGGTTACATCTATAATGTTTAATTTTGAATCTACATAAAAATCTGTAGAATTTTTAATATATTTAAAAGACCTAACGAAACGTTAGGTCCTTTGTTATATCATAAATTTAATGCTTATAATTAAGAATAAAACTGCTTATTTTTGCTTAACTTTTGAAATAATATATAACTTTGTGTGATTATCAAACAAATTACACATAGAGTCATTCTTACACTTCTATAATTACATTCATTATTCCACCACAAACCATTCCTTCATCTTCAGCTACATCTCCAGTCATATCAACTTGCATAGTTATAAAGCTTCCTTCTTCTTCATCTTCTATTAAATCCCTTGCTGCAAGAATTACCTCGCCTTCACTACATCCTCCACCTATGCTTCCAAGTGTTTTTCCACTTTGCCAGACAATCATTTTAGCTCCAGCCCCTCTTGGTGTAGAGCCCTTTGTAGATGTTACTGTAACAATGGCTTTTCTTTCTTCATCTTCTTTTGCAAGATTTTCTAAAACCTTAATATCCATATCAGAATAATTTGTTCTTTTTTTAGCATTTGCACAAGCTATCATATCTGATACACCAAGCCTTTTTTGTGCAATAATCTGAGAAATAATAGATATTGCAATTTCTAATGGCGTAATTCCCCCAATTCTAAAACCTATAGGGGAACATATTCTATTAAGTAGCTCTGCACTATACCCTTCTTCTATAAATTGTTCTTTAATTCCTTGAACCCTTCTATTAGATCCTATCATTCCGAGATATTCTGGTTTTATATTTAAAACTGCTCTAAGACATTCCTTATCATATTTATGTCCTCTTGTAACAATCGCTACATAATCACTTTTATTTACCTTTATTTTTTCAAAAACATTTTCAAAACTTTCGCAAATAATCTCTGTTGCTAATGGAAACCTTTCTCTATTTGCATAGGCCAATCTATCATCAACAACTGTTACCTTAAATCCAATTTTAGCGCCTATATCAGCAAGATGCTCTGAAATATTTCCCCCTCCAAAAATAATTAATCTTGCCTCTGGAAAAAAAGGCTCAATTAAAATTTGTTCTTCATCATTATGTATGATAAGTTCTGGAGTCCTTTTATCTATTGCTTTATTTATTGAATTTTTAATTTCCCCATCAATGTCTAATTCTTTATCAATGTCTAATTCTTTATCAATATCTAATTCTTTATTAATGTTTAAGAAATGTACCTTATTTAAATCTAATAATATTTTTTCTATTTTCTTTCCCCTTTTAAATGAAAGCTTTGTCATCATTACCATACTATGATTGTTTTTCAATTCATTAATAAGTTCTCCATAAGTATTTCTCATATAATCTCCCCCTAGTATTTTGCTGCGCAAAGTAGTGAAATAATGAAAGAGTGAAAAGTGAAGTAAAAAATCCTTGCGGATTTTTGAATTTTTAACTTTATAATTTTGCAGAGCAAAACACCATCAACTCGTTCACTATTAACTCTTCACTAATACTTTGATTCGCTCATTTATATTCAGTAAATCAAATTTACTAATTTTTTATTTAATAATTTTTAGTAGTACAATGTAAGTTGCGAAGATAAATAGACTGTGAAATAAGCATATTCTATTTATCTTCGCCAAACTATATTTTGCGCTTGAAATTATTAAATGAAGAATTAGCCTCATTAATGATATGTATTAAATTGGAGATTTTATTATAATGAGAAACTACAATTCTTATTTAAGATATCTAAGATGGCGTTAAAAATTTTTATTGTTTGAGCGCAGCGAGTTATAAAAATTTAGTCATCTTAGATATCTTAAATTTAGAATTGTATTCGAAATTATACGAAAATCGGAAAGTTAATACATATCATTAAGGTTAATTAGAAATTTATAATTTATGAGCTACAAATTTTCTTTAGCGCTTCTACTAAATCTTCCACGTCTTTTATATTATTTTCTTCTCCAAATGTAAATCTAAGTGAACATTGTGCATTTTCATGAGATAAGCCTATTGCTTTAAGTACATGTGAAGGCTCTAGTAACCCTAAAGAACAAGCTGATCCACTTGATACTGCAAATCCCATTTTATCTAGTTTTAATATCATTGATTCTGCTTCCATTCCCTCAAAGAGAATATTAACATTTCCTGGCAATCTATCAATAGCATGTCCATTCAATCTTGTGTTTGGTATATTTTTTAAAATATGCATTATAGCTTCATCTCTTAAGTTGCATAATTTTTTTTGATATTGATTTAAGTTTTTATTTACTAATTCAATTGCCTTCCCCATACCAACAATGGATGCAACATTTTCTGTGCTTCCACGCTTTCCCTTTTCTTGCTCTCCACCATCCATAAGAGAATCGATGCCTGTACCTTTTTTTATGTATAAGGCTCCTACACCCTTTGGACCATAAAATTTATGTGCTGATATTGATAATAAATCAACTTTTAAATCTTCAACATCTATAGGAATACACCCAACAGCTTGTATTGCATCTGTATGAAATACTATTCTATTCTTTCTGGCTATATCTCCTATTTCTGAAATTGGTTCTATAGTTCCTATTTCATTGTTCGCCATCATTATACTTATTAAAATAGTATCTTTTCTTATAGCTTTTTTTAAATCTTCAATTGATATTTTCCCATCTTCATCAACAGGCAAATAGCTTATTTCAAAGCCTTCTTTTTCTAATCTTTTACAGCTATTGATAATTGCATGATGCTCTATAGCAGAAGTAATTATATGTTTCCCCTTATTTTTGTAGTGCTCAGCAATCCCCTTAATTGCTCAGTTATCAGATTCTGTTCCTCCACTTGTAAAATAAATTTCACTCTTTTTAGCGTTTATAGCAGATGCTACTTGCTCTCTTGCTTTTTCTATTGCTTTTTTACTTTTACGTCCAAGATTATAAAAAGATGAAGGATTTCCATACTGATTTGTTAAATATGGTATCATTTCTTTAAGAACATCATCTTTAATGGCTGTTGTTGCTGCATGATCTAAATATATCATCTTCTTTTCAATTATGTCATTTTCCAAAAACCCACCCCTATTTTTATTCAATTCTCTATATTTATTTTAACATATATTGTATTTAATTCAAATTAATATTATATATTCTATATTTTTAATAAACATGTAGTTTTCATTTTTCTAAACTCAAGAACAATACCCTAGGCACCAGAAAAATAGAAATTATTTCGCATATATCTAATGTAAATAAGGGCATTAAAAGATGAATTAGCTTAAAGTCTCATACTTTCATTCATCTTTATCTAATGCAAATAAAGGACCTCGCGAAACGCGAGGTCCTTTGTGTATCATAATAATATTTTATTTAGTTCTGCTTAATTTCTCTTTCTTTCCCTTATAAAATAATAAACCACCAACTCCTATTATTACAGTTGCAATAACTAATAGATATATTGGATTACTTCCTCCTGTTTTTGGTAAATTTTCATTTGCACCTGAATTTGTATTTCCTGGCTGTTGCTCTTGATTATCAGATCCTGGCTTTTGTCCATTATTATTTTCTCCAGGATTTGATGGATTTTCCCCTGAGTTATTATCTCCTGGATTTCCTCCTTGATTGTTATCCCCAGGTTTTGGTCCTGGATTATTATTCCCTGGCTGCTCTGGCACTTGAGGGTTTGATGGATTTTCTGGATTTCCTGGATTTTCTGGATTTTCTGGATTCTCTGGATTTCCTGGTTGCTCTGGATTTGACGGTTCTTCTGGCTTAACTTCATTTTTAATAAGTCTAATATTCCCAAACCTTGATGTATTAGCATAAGATGCACCTGATGGATCACACCATGTTGCTACCCCTGTTCTTTCACCTGCTGCATTAGCATCATTTACTTGTACATCAAAACCTAAGATATTTCCTTCTGTTGGTGTAATTTCTGTTAATGGTATTGCAAGTTCTACTATATATCCCTTATCAGTAATGGAAGTTTGGGTTGTTAAACCTTCTGGTTTGTCCCCAGAAACTGTAACCATATTTTCAAAGTTAACTCTAATTTGACTATCATCACCTTGATAGCTAGATGTTTTACCATTGTTTTGATCAAGGAATATTTCTATTGAATCTTGTTCCCAAGCATTTTCATTAGACTTATTTAATACTGTATCTGTAACATCAGCAATAACATATAAATTATTGTTGTCCCACATAGTTTTAACTTTTGCTGTTGCTCCTGAATTGCCTGTCACCCATACATCTGTACTTATTTCTTTTGCATTTTTCCATGCTTCATCAAGCTTTCCATCAATTATTGCAGTTCCAAAAATAGAATCTTCAATTTTAGATTTATTACCTAATTTTAAATCTGCAAAGTATTTTGTATTAGTATCTTGAGAATTAGAATAATCATTTAAAACAACAATTGAATTTTTGCTTCCATCAGCATTATAATCGCTTATTCTAACATCAAAACCTATAACTTTTTCAGTAGTTAATGCTATATCTAAAGGAATTACTTTATAAATCAAATATCCATTTTCATCATTAATTGCTTCATTACGTTTAATTGTAATATGCTTATCATCATCTCCATAAGCTTCTGTTTTATCATTATTTAAATCTAAAAACACTTCAAAGTTATCGTCATTATTCTTAGTATTATCATTAACATATGCTTTTAAGTATAAATTCTTCTCATCCCACATAATTTGAGCTTTTGCTGTTGCACCATCTAAACCTTCATAGAAAGTGTTAATATCTAATGTTCTTACTGTTGACCAAATAATATCATCTTTATTTAATGGTTTTCCTTCTACAGCTTGTGTTTGCTCCCTATTAATTTCAGCATTTTGTGGATCTACTATTGAATAAAAGGCAGGTTTTGCTTTATATTTACCATTAAATAATAATGGTTTATAAGTTTTAACCCAAGAAGTATCATCAATTACTCCCCAAATAACTACAGCACTTATACTTTCTTTTTTAGATTTGAATAAATCAAATAATTGTTTGTAGTATCTTCCTTGCTTAAGTAAAACTTCATGGGTTACAGCTTCATTTTCTAACCCCATGCTTACATCTAATTCTGTTACTTGAAGTTCTATTCCAGGTATAGATTCATACTTTTCCATAGATTTTTTAATACTATCCATTGGTACATCTGAACTTACATGCATTTGAAGTCCTACTCCATCTATTGGTACTCCTTCTGCTTTTAATTCTTTTACTAATTCATATAATTTATTAGTCTTAGCATTATTTCTTTCAATATTATAATCATTAATAAATAGCTTTAGTGAAGGGTCTACTTCACGTGCTGTTTCAAAAGCTACCTTTATATAATCTAATCCTGCTATTTGATACCACTTCGAATCTCTATATTCTCCACTATCTGAAATAACTTCATTAACTACATCCCAATACTTTATTGGACTTCCTTCAGACGCAGTACCATATTTTTCTTTATAATGATTTAGTACTGTTCTTATATGGGTTCTTTCTCTTTCTAATAAAACTTCCTTACTTGCCAATTTCCCAGGATTATCTTTGTCTTGAAAGAACCAATCTGGAACTTGATTATGCCAAACTAAAGTATGTCCTCTCATGATAATATTATTAGCTTTTGCATAATCCACTAGTTTATCAGCTTGCTCAAAGGTAAATACTCCTTCTTCCTTTTGCAATGCATCTGGCTTCATTGCATTTTCTGCAGTCATTATATTATAATGCTTATCAATAAGTTGTTCAGTAAGACTATTATTACCAAAGTCTCCTGGATTCACGGCCCCTCCAACTAAGAAATAATCTTTAAAACTTTCATATAAGCTTGGAATATCTTGCTCTATTTCTATTGGCTTTGCTGGTAATTCACCTTCAATTTTAACATTATCAACATAATAAAAAGGTAAATCTAAATTTGGTGCTTCAATATACATACTAGTTGCTTCTTCCGAATCTTCAGTTGCCTTTATGATTCCTTTTATTTCTGTCCATTCACCTTTTTTAGCTTTTACTTCCCCAACAGTTACATATCCTGGTTTAAAAGTTGCTTTTATTGTTTCTTCTGGATTACTTCCTTCATTATACATAACCCAAAGGCTTACATCATAAGTTTTTCCTGAAACCATCTTTTCAGTTAAATTATAACTTGGACCAGCCCATTCAGCTCCTCTTCCAGAAACCTTTAAACTATGACTTCCCTCATAAAAAATATCATTTACTGATTCAAGTGTTACAGTTCCTTGCTTGTCCCATCCTTCAACTCCATTTTCAAAAGTTGAATTTGAAACTATATTTCCTTTCTGTCCGTCTTCAAATGAGCCATTTTCAATTAGATTTTCGGTATCTTTTGCAAATGCATCTATTGATACACTTGAAAAAATACCTAAAGTCATAAATATTACAGTAAGAATATTTACAACTTTAAACTTTTTTCTTTTTCTCATAAAATCACTCCTTATAAACGTTTTCAAAATAGATTATACCTATTCTTCGTGTTTATTGTACCAATTACCAATATATGCATTTAAAATTCATCATTTCATATAATTTCATTATGATTTTATGATATTTTTCACGAATTTGAAACTTATACCATATACTATAGATTTTTTATGGCTTTTTATGAAACTCATATAAAAAGTAGTATTTTACTCTCAAAATATTAATAACCTAGATTCTCCAAAGCTATGGATTTTCTAGGTTCTATAATATTTATTTCATATCTTCAATTCTAAGTATTTTTTACATTTAATTCTAAGTATCTTTTTTTATATTTAAAGCTAATTTACTCTATGCTCACTATTCTTCCATTTCATTTATACCATAGATTATAAGTTTCAGCCTTATATCATTTAGTATGTCCTTTATACCTTTCACTTACTAGGTTATACATATTTTCTGCTGTATTTATACAGTTAAGAACTATACTATTAAAATATAAATCCTCACTAATCAATCCGTAATCCTTAGCTTTATTTGACATAACTTGATCTACTGTTAATTCATTACTTTCTAAGGTTACTTGAATTCTATTTAAAATAGTTTCTATATTATCCAAGACTTCTTTTATATTTTTATCTTCTTGCATAATTCCTTCATTATTAAAAACTGTATAAGCAATTTGCCTAATTTCATGTATAAGTTGTTCATTTATTTCTAATAAATTATTGTAAAAACACTGTTCGTACTCATTTTTCTTTTTATAATTTTTAATATCTAAATTTATTTGATTAGAGCTTATTAATAATTCTCTTAGATATGTATTATCAAACTCATCTTTATTAGCTAATGACTTTCTTAAAATTAGCACCATTTCTCTATCTATTTTAATTAGTTTGTTTACATTTAATTTAAATTCATAACTACTCTTATTAGGTAATATATACTTATTCGCTAAAATTGAAATAATAGCTGCAATAAATATATATACTAATCTAAGTTCTATTGCTTCAGTTCTATCCATTGCTAAGGTAGCTAATGCAAGTCCATAACAAGTAGAATATGATGTCATTATCCATGTTGATGGTGTTACTGAATACATGCATATAGTCATTATAACTATTATTAAAATATGAGCACTTGCTGTGTTAAATATACTAAGTAATAAAAGTGCTAAAATAGAACCAAGTATTGTACCTAATATACGATTATTAATTTTCTCTGCACTATCCTCATAAAAAGGCGCAATCATAAAAAAGGCATTCATAGGAATCCAATAGGAATGATTTAATCCTGTTAATTTTGATATTAAGAAAGTTGCTGTTAGTACAAAAGATAGCCTTAATGCAAAACGTAATTGAAATCTATCTAGTTTTAAATTATATTTAATTCCATGTAGCTTATGAGTCATTTTGGGTATTCTCCAAGTTTCCTTCACATTATCAAAATTTGAATTATTCATATTAGAAAATGCCAAATTTAAAATATTAATTATATATGCTATATCAGCTTCTATTTTCTTATTTGTAAAGCATTGATCCTCTAGAAAATTATCTAATAAATTTATTAAAGATACATTGTCTTTTTCATTAATCTCTTTTGATACCTTTTTAAATAGATTACTTAGTTCCTTTAAATATAAAATATCGCTATCATTTAAATCATCACATATCATATAAATATTCTTTATAACATACTGAAACTTTTGAAAAACAATCATAAAATAATAATTAGTTGAACCAAAGCTATCTACTAAATATTTATAATTTCTACTCGAATATATAAGATTATTTAATTTGTAAATTATTCTATTAAGCTCATCGCTCTCACCTTTTAACTCTTCCTTTTTAGATAACTTATTTATTTGATTAGATAAGTTAAGCAATCCACTTTCTGCTAATTCATAACTATTTTTATGTCTATCTCTTAATGAATTTATAAATAATGCTATAGTTATTACTGCCATACCAAAAATTAATGCAGAAAATCTCTTAGGTAATGCTGAAAATGTAATAGGTCTTAGCTGTAAAAACACAAATGCCATTACATACACAAAATATCCTTTAGGTGTAAAGCTATCTGTATATAAATAAACTATAAGAGATGGTACTATTAAATTACCAGCTACACATAATACTATATTTAAATCTACAATATAAGAGAAAACTGCTATCAACATTAACATGCAAAATATGTTTAGCAATTTTTTTAAATTAAATTCTTCTTTTGATTTCATTCTAAATAAAATTGTTAAAAAAGAGACCATTATTACTTCAGTTGTCCCAAATATCTTCAAAAAAGAAAAAAATAAGCTAATAGCTACAATAATAGTGGGTATTCCATTTATAAATCCATTTTTTGCATTAACTAGCTGCCTTTTTACCATTTCCACTTTTACGTCACCCCTCTAATATTTGCTCTTTATTTTATTATTTTTCATATTCTTTTTTTGTATTCTTTTATAATTTACTCTTTTTTTAATATGTAAAATATACTCTTTTTTAATATAACCAATATATTCTTTTCATAAAATTTTGTCAATTATCGCTTATTATATCCACTTTTAAATCTCCTTCTCAATTTACCCTTACTACTGTAAAATTTAAATAGAATAGCTAACATAGGTTTTACTTGATAAATTGTTTAATCAAAGCTAAAGGGAGTCGTGCAACACGCCTCCCTTAAAGATTTACCTATTAAATCATTTTAGTGTATTTAATAAAATTTCCTAAAATTTTTTTCATTTTCTTGAATAAATTTTTTTGCTTCTTTATATAATCAGCTAATGGTCCTATATTATTAGTTGATGATTCTTTTAAAGCTTTTTTATATTCATCAGATTATTCTCCATTCATATTTTTTAAATACTACCGCTAACCCCATATCATATAGCCTAGTTCTGTACATTAAACTCGCATGCCATTCTTTTATCATTTCTAAAGTAAGCTTTTCATCTATTTTGTCTAATACCATATCAAAAGTATAAAAAGATTT
Organism: Clostridium mucosae; assembly: GCF_024622765.1. Lineage (NCBI taxonomy): Bacteria > Bacillati > Bacillota > Clostridia > Eubacteriales > Clostridiaceae > Clostridium > Clostridium mucosae. The sequence continues at coordinate 137,581 of NZ_JANKAF010000011.1, forward strand.
AACAGTTTCTTGAACATCATCTAATGTATGAGTTCCCATTACTATATTTAAGGCTTGGATTAACCTAGTAACTTATGGAGTGTTAATTATCTATACATCTATATGCTATACTAGCAGCACTTTGTGTAAATAATCCTGTTTCCTTTTTATAAATTAATTTACTTATTGGTGATAAGTAAAATAATTTCATTGCTTCATATTTACTTATTGATTTTAATTTACTAATATTTATTATTATATCATCTATAAGCATTACTAGTATTTCATCAAACTCATTCATTTTCATATTATTTTACTTCCTCCATTCCAATAAACTTTAAACATTCCGTAATCACTTGCTGATTATTAATACAAACTTGGTTGTTTGGTGATTTAAATTTTAATCTTTTAATTGCCGTATCGATTTCTATCCATCCTCTTGTTAAAAGGTTTATTGTTGCAAATACTTGATCATCAGCAACTTCCCCAATAGTAATATCATATGGTGATTTTGAATTTATATCTTTTCTATTACTTAAAATAAATTGAAGCCACTCATTAGTCACACCATCATACTCATAAACTGTAAAATTTTTATTGGCAAGATTCAAATCTAATTCATATATAGATACAATTGGAGTTCCTTCTATTTCTCCATTAAAATTAGTACATTTTCTAATGGCCCATTTTTCTGCTTGCTCCTTAAAAGTTGTAGCATAAAATCCCATTCCGAAATCTAATGCTCTATTAGATTTAATTACCTTGGGTTCTTTTATTATCATATTTGACCCATGATATATTATCATACTTTAATCCCCTTACTTCTTAATAAATTTATTATTTCACTTACAATATAATCCTCACCTTGAGTATGGAGTATGTCATAATATTTTATAATATATTCATCTAGTATTTTAGTTCTTTCAGTAAGCAAATTATATACATCTGATGGTATAATATTCAAGTTACGGCTTAATGCAGTTATGCAAAATATAGAAAAGTATAATTGTTCATCATTTATATCATTTCTCTTTATCAAAATATCACCCTCATTAAATTACTTTTAGCTCTATAAACTCTCCCTAATATTCTCTTAAATTTTAAAATTAACGCCTTATTTCTATCAATCTTATATCTATGAATTTCTTAATAATAGCACAATCTTCTACTTATATTATATCCTATTACTATTCATTATTAAACCAAAATGACCATAGTTCTGAAAAACTATGGTCATTTTAATATATGCAAAATTCGCTAAATTGAGCTTATCGAAAAACCTCTTTTACCCATGGTGGATTGGCCTCCCTCTACCATACCTGTCTCTTGTTAAACTAATCTAAAATGAACAAAATAAATTTTACTTGATAAATTATTAAAACCTATAGTAGAACAATTAAATTGTTTTACTATAGGTTTTTATAAAATCTTAGTTATATACATTATTTTTTATTCATATGCTCATAAACTTCAACAAATTCTTTTGCTAAATCTGTAAATGCCATTGAAGTCATTAAATGATCTTGTCCATGTATCATTAATAATGAAAGTTCAGTTTTATTTCCTTGAGCTTCTTTAGTTAACATTTGTGTTTGAGAATGATGCGCCTTTGTTAATGAAGCTTGAGCATCATTAATTTTATTTTTTGCTAATTCAAAATCTCCAGTTTTAGCTGCTTGAATAGCCTCCATTGCATTACTTTTTGCATCTCCTCCAAACATAATTAACTGCATAATTACATCTAAATTCATTTGTTCTCCCAAAATAAACACTCCTTTTAAGTAATTTAATTGATTTGCAAAAATGATTATTAATTAAACTTATAGCTTGTTTTAATACTTGCTAAACTACTTATTCATTAAACTTAAAGCTTGTTCTAATACTTTTTCTCCATTCATCATGCCATAGTAAGTCATATTTATTACATCAATTGCAATACCTAATGGCTCTACCTTCTCTTCAAATTGTGATTTCATAAAACGCACTTGTGGCCCTAAAAGTAATACATCAACTTTTTTCTCAGTGAAATAACTATCTGCCTCACTAGCTGAAATAGCAAATATATCTGCTTCAATACCCTTCTCCTCAGCTGCTTTTTGCATTCTAGTCACCATTAAGCTAGTACTCATTCCAGCTGCACATATTAACATAATTGTCTTTTTCATATTTATACACCTCTCTTATAATATCTAAAAAAACTCTTTATAAATTTAGTAATATATAAGAAGGTAGGTTAAAACTAAACCTAACCTTCTATATATTTCAATTTCTATATATTTTCTTTAAATGATCAACGATTAATTGAACGCGCCATCATAGATACAGTATGACGAACACCTCGAATTGCCTTACTCATAGCAAAAATATTCTCAAAAGGTGCAACTCCACCATAACCTGCATCACCAATATGCTGAATATCTACTCCACAAATTTTATTGCGTATTGCAATGTGTTTAATAGTATCTTCATCTGAACTTTCTTGACTGGTACCAATTGCAGTCATTACAAGTGCACCTTTACTATGTGCTACTTTAACTACTTCTTTTAATTCTGAATCATCAAAGCCAGGTACTGTTCCAACTGCAGGAACTAAAATAATATCTGCACCTGCCTCAATAAATCCTTCTACTGCTTTTAAATCTGCAACTGGTTCATTAACACCAGCTCCATGCATTTTGCCAGCAATAATTAATCCAGAAAAATGTTCTTTTGCTAAACGAATTGTTTTTTCTATTTGTGAATTAGTAACTCCTGTACCAGGGTTTCCAGTAAAACAAACAAAGTCCATACCAAGTTTTTCAATTTCTTTAATTGTTTCAAGATTAGCTTGTCTACCTCTACTGATAGTTAAAATATCTTCCGCCATATCTGCATCTAAATCTACAGGCTCTAAATTCACTCCTATTGGACGTCCAACTAAACGATGTAACTCATCTACAAAATTTCCTTCATTAACTTCTAGTCCAAATATTTCTGGATTTAAAACATCTACACAATTAAGTAAAATTAAATCTGCTCCAAAAGCCCTAGCAATTTCAGAGTTAGTAATATCACCGATAAAGGATTCCCTTGGTGCCACATTCTCTGAAAGAATGGTTCTCCCTTCACTAGCCTTAATACTTTGTTTCAATTCTGCTGCGGTCATTTCTAATATCTCCGATGCATTTGCACTAATTAATCTTTTACCCATAACTACTCCTCCAAAATTCTTTAACTAATTATATTTTTTATTTTCACTTTTTTATTTTAAAAAACTATTTTTAATTTCATTAATATCAAGTTAATTTACTACTTTTCAGCTTATTTACTGTTATCTTCTTAAGCTATTAGCTCATTATACTATTATTAATTTCAATTTCCTCAGCTGCTTCTAAAGCTAAGTTTTGCTTTTCAACTGCTTTATAGAAGAACCAATAAATTGCTACATCTACAAGTATGCATACTATTTGTAATACAGCTCCGCTTATATGATTTCCAGTTGTAAGGAATCCACTAAGAATTGGTGGCATTGTCCAAGAAACTGTTATACCTGTAGTTCTTGCAACTAACCCTGAAGACATTGCCACATATGATATTACCGCATTTGCTACTGGTGCTAAAATAAATGGTATGATTAATGAAACATTCATTACTATTGGTAACCCAAACATAGCAGGTTCATTAATATTAAATAAACCTGGTGTTAAAGTTAATGGCGCCATAGCTTTAGTCATTTTACTTGCATTTTTACGTCTAGCAATAATTGCAATAACAATTACTAAACCAATTGTAGCTCCACCGCCACCCATATATACGAAATTATCTATAAATGGTAGTGTAATAATATTGGGTAAATGAGCTGCACTATCAGCTTGGAATAATAAACGGTTTGCATCTGAATTCATTAACCAAATAGGTTGAAGAATACTGTTTACAACGTTTCCTCCATGGATACCAACAAACCAGAATAAACTATTTAATAGAATTGCAATAATTGTTCCAAATATATTATTACCAAGTAATCCTAGTGGTTTTCCTAAAACTATCATCATTAAATCATGAATATTACCAATATTAACTCTATCAAGAATCGCAAAAACAACTAACCACAAAGTTATAATAGCTGCACCTGTAATTAAAGCGCTAAAGCTTCTAGCTACTGCAGGTGGCACAGAATCTGGTAATTTAATTTGAATATCACGTTTTATAAACCAGCTAAAAATTAAAGCTGAAACAATACCAATAATCATAGCTACGAATAAACCTTTACTTCCCATATAGCCAACTGGTATGCCTGTACCTGTTTCACCCTTTACAAAAGGTGTAACAATTATAAAAGAAGATAATGCTACAATACCTGCTGAAACACCATCAACTTTATTTTGACGAGCTAAGCTATTTGCAATTCCAAAACTTGCTACTAGACCCATTAATCCGAAACTACTATCTACCCCCTTCCATAAATAAGAATCCATTCCTACAGCTGTCAACCAATCAGTCCATGCTTTAACTGGAAAACTTGCTATTATCATGAATAACGAACCAATAATAATTAGTGGCATACTTAATGTTATACCATCACGTATTGAAATTAATACTTTATTTGCCCCTAACTTAGCAGCTATAGGTAACATTTTTTCTTCAAGAAACTCATTTAAATTTTTCATATTAACCTCTCCTTTTTAAATATTTATCAAAATAATTTCTATACCATTTAAACATTAGAAATAAATAAATATTATGTGATTATATGTTTTAAAACTTAAATTTTTTATTTAATTACAAATCTAAAAAAATAGGTTTGTCATCAAATTCAAGCTCTCTTATTATGATATTTTCGGTTTCAAATACAATAATCTCATTCTTCTCTTTAAGAAAACCAGATGGAAGATATAAAGATTGTATAGGTCCCTTAGACCAATACCTTCCAATATTAAAGCCATTAACAAATACTGAGCCCTTACCATATTTAGAACAATCAATAAAAGTATCATTAATATTATTTAGTTCAACAGTAAAATGATAAAACATTGGAGTTTCTACTTTATCTACAATACTTTCTTCAAATTTAATTTTAGAAATCCTCTCTTCATCAAGGTATAATGGATATTGAACCCATCCACTATGGAAATGATTATTTATCATAACTCCGCCCTTTATCCCTTTTCTTTGAGTAGGACTATTTAATTTATGTCCATAGTTTACTCTACCTAAATTTTCAACTAATACATCAACATTTATAAATTCATTTTCACTACTAAACTCAACCTCTGTTCCTATTTCTTCCTTATATTGAGTAGCAATAAGTTTTTCATCAATATATACATGACATCTATCAGAAGCATCTATAACCTTTAATTTTTCATCATGATGATAATTCTTAATTTTGCTTCTATATAGCATGTATCCATAGTTACAATCTAAATCTTCCATGCCTTTAGGATATACTGTTTTAACTTCTTTCGATATATCCGAAATAATAGACATAAGATTAGCTGTACCATCAACTTTATAGCTGCCAAGATTCTTTAATATTCTTTTCCTTGGAGGCAATTGTTCTATATTCGGATATAGTGATTTCATAACCTTTTGTAATTTATAATACTTATCACTTGGATTACCCCATTCCGTTAATATCGCATCATAATCATAGGAGGTAACTTGTGGTAAATCATTATTTCCTCTTGCAGAACAACCATTCATAAATCCAAAGTTTGTTCCTCCTCTGAACATATAAAGATTAATACTTCCTATTTTAAGCATTTCCTTTACATCTTCAGCCAAGTCAATAGAGTCTCTACGAATGATATCTTCTCCCCATCTATTAAACCATCCATCCCAATATTCCATGCACATAATAGGCCACTCTTTTCCATTTTGTACAATGAAATCTTTAAGCATATCACAATTCTCTTTTGATTTTGAACCAAAGTTTCCAGATACAAAAATATCATCTTCAATTAATGATCCAGATTCTAATGCTTCAATCCATGTACCATCTGATGTGAAAAGAGGAACATCTACCCCATTTTCTTTCATTATTGATGCTACAATTCTCAAATATTCCTTTTCATTACCATAAGAACCATATTCATTTTCAACTTGCATCATCAAAACTGGTCCACCCTTAGTTACTTGATACTTAACTAATCTAGGTAGTAAATCATTATAATAATTTCTTAGCTTTTCAATAAAGTTATCATCAGAGCTTCTAAGCTTTATTTCTTTATCCTTTAATAGCCATGCTGGAAGTCCACCAAACTCCCATTCAGCACATATATAAGGAGTAGGCCTTAAAATAACATATAAACCTAACTTTTCAGCAGTTTTTATAAACTTTTCTATATCTTTGATTCCTTCAAAATCAAATTTTCCTTCATATGGTTCATGAATATTCCAAGGAATATATGTTTCTACTGTATTAAATCCTAGAGCTTTTAAATTAAATAATGTATCTTCCCATTGAGAAGGGTGTATTCTAAAATAATGAACAGCTCCAGATAAAATTTTAAATTTATTATCATCTATATAGAACTCTTCTCTTATTTCAAATTTAGACATCTATATGTTCTCCTTATCAGCCATCTTAACGAAAGGTAAGTAAACTACTATTGAAATTGCTAAATTCACCAATGATAATATAATTGCTCTCCAATCAAATCCTGTAGCGAAGAATCCATATAATACAGGTGGCATAACCCATGTAACATTTTGAGTAACTGGTGCTACCCAACCTAAAGTTGTTGCTAAGTATGAAACTGCTGCCATTAATGAAGGTGATAATAAGAATGGTATAAATAAAAGTGGATTCATAACTGTAGGAAGTCCATACATAACAGGCTCTCCTATATTAAATAAAACTGGAGCTATACCTAATTTAGCAACTTCTTTATAGTGACTATTTCTAGATTTCCAGAATATTGCTATTAATAAACCTAATGTTCCATACCATACAAATGCTCCATAAGATACGCTTGTCCATAAATATGGAATTGGTTGATTATTTTGAAAAGCTTCCATATTAGCTAATAAAGTAATTCCAAATAAGCCTTCCATAATTGGTGCCATAACGTTTCCACCATGAATACCAAAGAACCAGAATAATTGTGTTAAGAATGCAATAAGTATAACTGCAATGAAACTTTGTGATAAACCTAGTAATGGAGTTTGAAGTACTTTATATATCCAGTCAATTAATAATTGTCCAGTAATTTTATTAAATGCATATACGAATATAGCTACAACATATAATGCAACAAAACCAGGAATTATTGACATAAAAGGTTTTGCAATAGCTGGTGGTACTGTATCAGGTAATTTGATTGTCCAGTTTTTATTCATTAATTTACTATAGATAGTGCAAGCTATAAAACCAATAAGAATTGCAGTAAAATAACCATTTGAATTAATTTGTGCTCCAGGGATAATTCCACTAACTGTAACAGAAAGATTATTTCCTTCAACAGCTATATCCTTAACACCTTTAAAAAGTTCTGATAAAACTTGTCCATCAGCATTAGGTAATTGAATACTTTTAGTTATAGAATTACTAATAGCTATTATAAAAGCTGAAAGAGCAACTATACCTGAGGATAGTGTATCTGTCTTATAAATCTTGGCAACATTTACACCTAAAGAAAAAATAAATAATAGCGATACTATAGCTAAACTGCCTTTAAATATTAAATTATTTACATCTACAAACCAACTAAATGTTTGTGGGATTGAAGTATTTCCAAATTGTCCAGGTACATCTACTAAAAATGCATTTAGTAAAAGAGCAATTGAACCAGTCATAACAACAGGCATTGTACCTATAAAAGCATCTCTAAGAGCTACTAAGAATTTTTGATTACTTATTTTTGAAGCAATTGGTAATAAATATTTTTCAATAGATTCCATCAACTTATTCATTTTTATCTCCTTGTTATTAAAATTTTTTAATTTAAATTAGCATCTCTAAACAGATAGATTTGATTAAACTTAATTCTTACAATAGAAATAAATCCTAATCATTTCTCTCTATTTCTAAATAAAATGCACATTTTTTTGTAGATAATATTTATAAATTCTAAATTATTACTTTATCGTTAAGTATAAGATATTTATAATACAAATCAATTTAATCGTTTTCTTAGGATTTATAGTTAGATTACTATAAATAATGTAATTTAATTATTTAATTATTTAATTATTTAATTATTTAATTACTTAATTATTTAATTATTTAATTACTTAATTATTTAATTATTTAATTACTTAATTATTTATAACTCTTTCTCAACTAAATGTACTTGGACTTCCTTTATAAAATTCAAACTACCTTTTACTTAAATAATCCCTCCTTTTCTCATAAATTACAATTTATAATTTATAATTTATAATTTATCAAGTACATTTCATCTATTTTTTTATATAATTGATAATAATTTATAATTTATTATGATTAAAGTATAATTTACCAAAAATAATTTGTCAACATATATATTGGCTATTATTAACTTTTTTAATTATAATTTATAATCAATTTTCCTCTTTATTTTTTAGATTTTTAAGTTAATATTATCATATATAAAAGTGAATATAGCCTAAATCAATAGAGTTATACTTTTGTAGGCTCTTTATTGTCTTCAAAATAATTTATAATAAAAATAATTATATTTATTTTTAAATTATAATTAATGTTATATAATATTATTATTGAAAGGAGATACAATATGAAGCTTACAAAAAACCAACAAAAGTTAAGATTTAAAATTTTAGATAAAATTTATGCTAAAGGACCTATTTCTAGAATTGATATTTCAAACGAAACTGGAATTACACCTGCAACAGTTAGCGAAATTACTGGTAATATGATTCAAGAAAACCTTATACATGAAATTGGAGAAGTTATACCTGAGGAAAATAAGTCAGGAAGAAAAAAAATATTATTAGGTATATCCCCTAATCATAGTTTTTATATAGGTACAGAGTTATCACCTAAATATATATCTTTTTGCTTAATTGATAATATTGGTAAAATTTATAAGGAAAAGACTATTCAATTAGATAATTCTAATTTAGAAGAAATTTTAAGTGAAGAATTTTATATTAATGAATTAAGTAGTTTTATAGATTCTTGTACAAACTATAATCCGAAAGGGATAGGTATAGCCCTTCCTGGCCATTTTGATGAAGTTAATAAATCAATTATTAGTAATAATTCATTTTGGAAAAATTTCGATATAAAAATACTATTAGAAAGATTCGATTTACCAATCTACTTTGAAAATAATGTTAAATGTATGACATTATCAGAAAGATTATTTAGTTTTAATGGCAATGATGATAATTTTATATTCTTCCATGTTGGTAGAGGAATGTTTTGCTCATATATGTACAATGGTGAACTCTATGCCAAGGATAATTTTCTTGTTGGAGAAATAGGACATATCGTTGTTCATCCGAATGGTGAATTATGTGAATGTGGAAAAAGAGGATGTCTTCAAACATACGGGAGTGAAGCTTGGATTATTAAAAAATCTCAAATACTCTTTGATAATTCAGAAACTACATATTTGAAACAATTAGTATCTGAAAGAAATAAAATTACCATAGAAACTATATTAAAAGCTTATAGGTTAGGAGACGAAGGAATTATAAAAATACTTAACTCTGCAATTAATTATCTTTCAATTACAATTAATAATTTATCAATGATGATTGATTCAAGTAAAATTATAATTCATGGAGAGTTGTTTAATGAAGATTTATTAAAAAATCTATTAGAAGAATTATTAAGACAAAATATTAACTTGCTTTCTAAAAATATAAACCAAGATATTTTAATTAAGGAATATAATAATTATAATGGTGCTTTAGCTGCTGCTGCTCTTTGTGTGTCAAAACTTTTAATTAAATTGGACTAATAAGTTTTTGTACCTTAGTAGCCTTACTCTATAGTACATTTTTTTGAAAATATAAAGGAAGTCGCGTTTCGCGACTCCCTTTAGTTTTACTATATTAAAGATTAACTTTCTTAGTTTCTTTTGTTATTACATTAGCTTCCACCATTTCAACAATAGCTCCTGATTCTGTTTGTAATAACTTATTAGTTATTACAGAATTCATAAGAGCAGAAATGTCAGCATCCAAAACATCTTCTTTAACATCCTTAATAGTCAGATTTGTCTTTTTGCCTGCAACATCTTTAAACCCCATTCTAGCAGTTCTTTCTATCATATTAAATCCCCCTTTCCCCAATTTTAAGATTACTCTAGCAACATCTTTTTATTATGCACATTCTTTCGTGATCCTAGCTATTCTGTCATAAATTAAGTTCATTAGCCTTAGCTGATTTTTATTAACTATTACTCAGAGCTTGTCTTAATAATACTTAAGTTGCAAAGCCAATTAGCCTCTTGTTAGCATAAAAGTTTGTTGCTTCTTAATTGTGCTTACTGAATAATCCATAAGCTTTTCAACTGCATCTGATAACTCCACTAATTTATCATCAGTTGCATCTACAGATACATTCTTAAAGCTTTGCTTATTGAATACATCTTTTCCCTTAGAATTAACACCAACTTGATAATTAATCTCTAAAGCATTTCCTACTAAAACTGAATTTGCCATACTAATCACCTCCTCACTTACTATATATGCAGTTATGAGAAGTTTTTAAAATGTTATATAAACTTGTTAATTTTTATAAGCTGAAAGTTACAATAATTAAAGAATGAAGAAATGAATGTGAAAAATCCTTAAGTAGTTTTTGAATAATAGTACTTCTCACAAGCAAATTTAAAATTTTACATAGCAGACGTTGGACATATTGTAACGTGTAGTATGCTTCAACTGAACTTAGTGTGAAAGCTCCTCTACTGAAGCCTGCATAGATTAAATGCATATTAACGACTAATATTTCCTCTTTCATAATTAGTATAATTAAGAAATATAAGTTCACGAAGATAAATAGGCTATGTGGAATAAGCATATAGCAAACCTAGTACTTCTTTTCACAGCTATTTAGCTTATGGAACATATCTAATTATCCCCCCATTTCTATTGATAGTTTACTAGAATCATGCCCACCCTAATAATTTCCGCTCTAAATCAACATAGTCATAGTCTCTACCCTTAAAGTTATTAAATCTTAACTTCCTAGGCTCTCTATAATCTATAAATGTATTTTCCTTCTTCGCTTCTTTTATGATATTTTGATTTAAATATACTTCAAACTTATCACCAAATAAGGTCTTAGGAGTTAGATATTGCTCAAACTCAGTATTCTTCCAAGCCTTCACCTTTTTATCAATAACTTCTTTAAAATCATCAATACCATAACCTTCTTTTAGTCTATCATTGATTAACATAATAGTTACTTTATTATTTTCTTTATACTTAGTTCCAACCTTTAAATTTAAATATGCTATTATTTCTCTAACTTTCTCTATATGTTTATATAAATTAGAATCTATAGTAGATGAGTTATTTAATAGATTAGTCTTTGTTGAACATTTTAAAGTACACCCTTTATCATTTTCTATAGATAACCTTGTATCATTTTTATAGACAACCTCATCATCACAATAATTTTCCTCATCTATTTTATTGATAGTATCATCATTCTCAAAGACACCATGGACATTGTTTTTCATATTATAGTTATTGTTGCTACCATAATTATTACTAATACCTAGATTATTGATAGTGCCATAATTACTATTATTATCAACATTAGTTTCTTGATTATGATTATTATATTTAATATCATCATCCCTTTGTTTATTACAATTACTTTTTGCATCATTATTTGATTGAGCCTCATTTTTATTATTATCAAAAAGCTCATAAAACTTATTTCCAAGCTTAAAATAAGAAAAGGTTCCCCCTTCCTTTTTAGTGTAATGATTTAAAATTCCCATATCTCTTAGCTTTAACATCCTAGCCATAACCGTTCTTTTTTCTAATCCTAAATAAGGCATTTCCTTAGCAAAACTTTGATAGCTAACCCAATAATATTTTTCATCTTCTATAATTTCATAATTCATTCTTCCACTATCTTTAAAATCAGCAAAGTACCTAAGAATAGATAAATCTTTAATATCTAAACCAAACTCGTTTAAGTAAAAGCAATTATCTCTCATTTACTCTGTTTTTCTTAGTTTTTCATTTTTTCTATATATGCCATTTTTACTTATTGATGATTTTCTTAAAAGAATATTCTTCTTCTACTAATTTTA